>JAIRTQ010000037.1 GCA_031254835.1 Puniceicoccales bacterium
GCATGAAAATTGGAACCGCCTATGGCAATCCGGAGACCACGCCGGGCGGCAATTCGCTCAAATTCGCCGCCTCCCTTCGGCTGGATATCCGCCGCATAGGAGTCATCAAGGACAGCGACGGTCACCCCATCGGCAGTCGAACCCGCCTCAAGGTGGTCAAAAACAAAGTGGCCTGCCCCTTTACGGAGTGCGAATTCGACATTCTTTTCGCCGAGGGCATCTCCTCCTTAGGCTCCCTGCTGGAAGCGGGGCTGGCTGCTGGGCTTTTGCAGCAGCGGGGGCCGTGGATTTCTTTTGGCGAGAAATTGCTGGGCCAGGGCCGACAGGCAGCGAAAGATTTTTTGCGGGCCAACGGCACGGTGGCGGAAGAGCTGGAAAATGCTCTGCGGCAAAAGCCTATCCCTGCGGTCGCCTAGGATTGGGGAGCTATCGATGGAATTTCGGTCCCTTAGGGCAGCTTCCCTTAGCTTGCGCAAATCACACTGTCCGGACGGCCATCGACATAGTAGAGTTTTACAAAATTCGTTCGTCTGATATAATGTTTAGGTGTCGTCAATCTCGCCAGCAGCTAGCACTCCGTTACAGTATTTGACCGCCTTAGGCGTCATTGCCCCCTCGCCGGGAATGGGACCTTCGAGCACCGATCCTCAAACATTCAATGTAGTTACGACGAAAGCGAAAGATGCGCGAAATAAGCTTCTCGGCAGTCAGTTTTCACGACGGGAAATATTCGACAGCTTCCGCAATTTCGGCGCCGATTTTTTTTCTGCCCTATGGATTGCCTATTTTGGCGGCGGGTCGGAAAGGACAGATGCTCTAATCAGGGAATCGCTCAAAACTACCTTCTCCATCGTTCATGATGATGATGTTAGAATGCTTACCGCGCTCACACGGAAATATGAGGTCGCCGTGAACATCCTCGACTACGAAGAAAGTGCCAAATCAGTAGCGCCGCGCATCGAACAAGCTGCCCTAGGCCGGCTAGACGCACTGGTTGAAAGTAAAAGAAATGCCGGCGAGACGGACAACATATCCAAATTTTCCGACGATGAGTTAGACGAGATAATCGCTAGCAACAGTGAGCTAGAAAGTTTAGCAAATCCGCATATTTCGATTCAAGTAAGCGGCCGCGATAGTCAGTGCACCGTAAAAAGCAATGATTATGTGGTTCCTGGCAACCCAGCCGCTAGCAGACGGAATTTTTTGAAGGCGATAGTGAATGTAATTATCTTGGCATCCCCAAACAGGCCAATACTTCAGGAAGGAACTATAAAGGTGTTTTTGCACAGCTACAGAAACAAAGAAATTGTAGATGTATGTGAAAAGATTGCCCCGGCAACTGGGAGCGATGGCTTCAAACTAGAAGCGGCTGATATTAAATGCGAGATGCGGTCACAAAATATATTCCTAACAAACATGACCATTTTAATGAAAACACAGATATTCGGAACTGGGAAAAGAAAGATTGTCGGAATTAGTGGAAGCACAGATCTCCTTATTGCTAGACTGCCTTCGGCCATTGATGACGTCAGCGTTAATTATACAGTACAACATTTTACGAACCCAGATGCCCCGTATGCGCCTAAAATAGCAGTCGCAGAAGGGACGGCTACCTTCCACCCCATTCAGCTCAGAAAGCAGCGGTGAGTAGCGCATCGGCCTATCAGACTTCTTTTAAAATTTTACAGACTGCGGCTAACTGAGCCTCCAAGCCGGCGTCGACGCTGCCTAGCTCCGTGTCGATGATACAGGAATCCTTTTCAAGTCGGCCATCCGCGATCACCTCTATGGGCGGCCGAGAATCTCCTGCCTTCACCTGATCCGTATCCCCCCCTACGGCTTTCCGCGCCCCATCGGCCTGATCCGGATGTACGCGCACCACCACCCGCTTTCGGTTTCGCACCACGGCCAGAGCGGTGCGCACGATCCGACGGACCCGTTCTTCATCATCCATTTCGCCGATAATGCGACGGATGGAACGGACGATGATGTTGCACACCGTTTCTTCGAGTACAACCTGGCAGGCAGCCTCTTTTTTTGCCAATTCGATGAGTCGGGCGGCCATTTCGCTCTTACCTTCGACCATTCCCGCATCGAAACCCTTTTTTCGCTCTTCCTCGTGGGCATCCTTCGCCTTCGCTGCCAGCTGCGCCGCCTCCTTTTGGGCCTGGGCAACGATTTCTTTGGCCCGCTCCTTAGCCTGAGAAACGATCAGCACTGCCGCCTTTTCCGCCTCGGCAATGAGGTCTAGCGACCCGCGGACCGCCAAAAATTCCTCTGCCCGTAAGATTCGCTTGCCGGGAACTATGGCCATCTCCCGCTTTTCATTCAAGACCCAAATCATGGCGCCGCCCCCTCCAAACGTCCGCGGAGGCGGTCTATTAATTCCCAGATGCCTTCCAAAGGCCCTTCCCACTCCACCAACGACTCTCTTGTCCAGCCGTCTCGGGGCGGAAATTTCAACAAAAAGCGCCGCTTCAAGTCACCGGCCAAGCCGCAAAGGCAAGACATCAGACACCAGCGGCCCGCCGCCATTGCCCGCTTCGGCAGACTAAGCGCTCTAAAATTTTCACGTGGCAGATCGGTAAAGAAGGAATGAAAGAAAAGCGACTTGCGAAGAGCGAAGGCGTAGGCTTTTTCCCCGATGATGGCGAGAAGTGCTTCCCGCTCTTTTTTCCGGACCGTCCTTTGAATGTCTTCTGCCCAGCAAAGGGCGCCGGCC
>JAIRTQ010000092.1 GCA_031254835.1 Puniceicoccales bacterium
ATCACCTGTTCCATGTTGCAGCCATTTACTTTGGAGGCAGGAAGATGGCGAGGGGTGGTAAATATGGGCCGTTCGGCGTCAAAAAAGTCAAAGGGGGGCACGATGTCGGTGAGCGCGATATTGGCGTCGAAAAAGGAGCGAATTGTGCCCAGGTCCTCCCAATAGCCGTCGAAGAGATATGCGCCGACGGGGACCTGCTGCGCTACCAATTCAGGCAGTATGTTTTTCCCAAAATCATTGTCCGCGCCGGCCAGCGCCGATCTGAGGGCGCCAAAGCGAAAAATGTAGTTGCCCATAGAGGCGAGGCAGTGCGGACTTAGAGGGGGGAGCGGCAGGCCGAAGCGGCTGGCAATGTCCGGGTGAACCTGCAGCCGACGCACCTCCTCCCGGTCGTTCGGCTTTTCGATAAAACGGGTAATGCGCAGGTTTTTATCCACTTCCACGGCGCCAAATTGATGAATCCGGTGGGACGGGACCAATTTGGCAGAGACGGTAACTTCCGCACCGCTCCGCAGATGGGCCGCCACCATGGGGGCGAAATTCATGCGATAGAGATGATCGCCGGCGAGGATGAGCACCAGGTCGTCATCTTTCAATTGAAAGTAATCCAAATTTTTCCGCACCGCGTCGGCCGTCCCCTCGTACCAGGCGGAACTTCGCCCGCAAACTAACTCTGCGGAGAGCACTTCCACGAAGCCGCCGGCGAAACTGTCAAAGTGGTAAGTATCCCGAATGTGCCGATGGAGGGACCGCGTATGGTACTGAGTGAGTAGGTAAATTTGATTGAATCCGGAGTGGATGCAGTTGCTGAGGGCGACGTCCACGAGCCGGTACTTCCCGCCTACTGGGACGGCCGGCTTGCAGCGCGTCTTCGTAAGCGGAAACAGACGACAACCCTCGCCGCCTCCTAAAACTATGCACTGCACCGTCGGGCGGAACACGTGCCGAGTGTAGCCATCCGAAATTTTTTTACAATGCAAAACGCGGTGCTCAAAGGGGGATTCGAACCCCCACGCCTTGCGGCACTAGATCCTAAGTCTAGCGTGTCTGCCAATTCCACCATCCGAGCATCGGCCAAGACCAACGGAAAATAGGTCCATTGTCGAGTGCGAAAGGCTAGGAAAAATTTGCTCTCGTTCCGCTCTGCCTTTTTCCGATCAGGGAAATTTCTGCCATGCGCGCAAAACTGCTTCGGCGTAATCGTCCGCTTCCGTCTTTGGGTCGGAATTAGGCGCAAGCAGCACGTCTCTGTCCGCGGAAAGCATTGATAAGATGCTGACAATCCGGTCACGTGGAGGGGGATGGCCCCAAAAAGTGGAAAGGTAGACATCTACTCCCTGATTTTTCCATTCGTCGACGGCTATGATCTGTGCCTTTTCCTTGGTGTGTGCTCTCAGTTGTCCGAGTCGATCCAGTGCAGCTGCTATTTGCTTTTCTGAAAGACCGTTTTCTTCCATTATGGCCCGAATGTTGCTTATATCTAGCTTATCAATCCATTGCGCCATTTCCCTATCTATGACGGCAGGGAAGCTCCAGATTTCCTTTGTCGGCGACTGAGAGCTATCAAAACAGCCGTCGAAATCAATGCTTTGCATATTGCCATTGCCATCGACGAATGTGTTACTCAGCGTACGCCTATCCCAATAGCCGACAATCCCGTCCATGAGAGCAAGCCATGTGGCAGAGCGCAGCTCCTTTCCGCTCCTCTCCTGTGGAAATTTGGGAATTTGCCATTGCGCATATTCATATTTCTTCTCTTCTTTGTCGTACTTACAGGTAACGGCACATACGAGCGAGCCGTTGTCACCGAGGAACGGCCGAAATAAAAATGCCACCGGCTCATTCTTGGGCTTTTCGCCAAAAAAAGACGTAAGCTGATCTACCGTTTGTTTTATAAAGAGGTCACTGCCGCCAACTATGCCAATATCTGTTCTAGTCGCTACCTCTGATAAGGGAGCGAAATGCAGTCCTTGCTCCGGATTGCCGATCAATGTGGTCGGGCTGTCGGCGAAGAGCTTTTTCCTAATTTCCTCACAGCGCATCTTAGCAGCCTTCTTAGCTAATTTTTTCGGAAGAACGGAAGGAGATGGGAGTTCCTGCAGCCAAGACGGCACAATTGGAGTTTTAGGAACAACGACATTCTTCCCGGGTACGAAGGCGCTCGTTACCGCCAAATAGCTCTTTCCTACGCGCGCAGCCGAACACGCTGCTTCTATTCGCGCTACGAAATCGTCCTTTGAAATCTTCTTCTTCCGGCCGCCAATTCCTTCGCTAAGCTGCACCCCTGTTGCCGCTTGCATTGAGACAGCCAACTCGCCGTCGAGAATGGCGGGAGCAACTTTCACATAGGCCGCGGGAGCTCCGCAGGCGGAAAAATACTCTCCCATGGCGGAGACAGCCATGTTCTGCGCCATGCTTTCCTGCGAGGGGGCCGAACTGTGCTCTCTTGGTACTTTGACCATGCGCACCCGCCGACTGTCGTCGGGATCCGCCATCTCATAGGCACATGCATTACTTTTGTGCGTGTGCTTTGCTTTCGTTTTTTCGTATATGTGACCCCCAAGGAACGCCAAGATGGTCGGCATGGCGACACTTCGATAGGAGTCTTCGCTTCTCCGTAGAATCATCACAGCTTTCTTAAGTAGATCCCTGCGAGATTCTTGATCCATTTCCGCCGTTTCCGTTTGCACATAGGCCAGGATCGAGGCGGGGGTCACTCCGCCCTCCTTTGTGGCTGCACATTTCATTCTTTGGACAAATATTACGGCGTCTCCGCTCTGATTCGTCTTCGGGACCACGATGGGACGGGATTGGCTATGAGACGATCCTCTAACCGCATGGGCAACCTCTTCCGCCAATTGCGCCATCGGTCCGTCTTTTCTGGAGAAACGATTTCGCAGAACTAGGTAATAGACAAGAGGTATGACAAAGAAAGTGAAACAGCAAATAAAAATGAAAAGACCTTTTTCTTTGCGGGAAGGGCCCCTTTCAAGAATGTCTAAAATCGCAAGTCCATGGGTGATTTGGTCTGCCGGTGCTGTGCGCACCAAATCAGCAAGCTCTTCATGGGTTATTTTCCTGCCGACACAGAGTGACGCCCGGTGCGAAAGCAGACCTGGCAAGAAGATCTTCGCAAAAAGACCGATGTCCATGCGAAAAAGACAATCATTTTAGACAATTTTACAAGCACTAAGTTATGCCCGGCGGCATATTATCGATAGGTACACAAAATTAGCCCCAGGTGAGTGCGCAGGCCAAAAAACCCACCCCAACATAGCGTAGAACCCAATAAAACGAATGGGTGCAGGAGCTGGATTTGAACCAGCGACCTTCAGGTTATGAGCCTGACGAGCTACCAGGCTGCTCCATCCTGCGAGCGGCAGTCAGAGGAGGTTTTCCGGCGAGGCAAGCGAAAAATGCAAAAAACTTTTGGTTAAAGGAAAGGTCCTTTTCGCGTGGCCCTTAGCGGAGCGAGTGCGCCGTTTTGGGTTCCGTTTGCGCCCGCAAAGGCGAAAACGCTTGCCAGTGACGCACGCCAGATTTGGAGTCATTGCGGGCTAGATAGGCTGCGATGGTGAGGACTTGGCCGGAATTAATCGCCACCTTGGCCGAACTGGAAGGGCGCCAGGGTCGGCTCCGTAAATTTGTCGCCGTAGACAGTAAGGAGCAGCGCATTGCAGAATTGGAGGCGGAAATGGCTCGCCCCGGCTTTTGGGACATCCCCACGCGATCTCGGGCTACCGTCGCAGAAAGTAGCCACTTGAAACGATCTCTTCATCCTTTGGAGCGGCTAGAGCACGCTTTGACGGAGCTGGGTGCATACGTAGAGCTGCTGAAAGAGAGCGGGATGGAGGAAGGGTCCGCCGACTTTGCTGCCGTTGACGGGCTCTGCAATGAAGCAGAACGGCTAGCGGAAGAGGTGGAATTGGCCTCTTTTCTATCCG
>JAIRTQ010000053.1 GCA_031254835.1 Puniceicoccales bacterium
AACCTTCGACTGCGGCGTCGTCTGCGCCTCGGAGCAGTCCGTCGTGGCCGTCGGAGTCGCCTACGGTCTATTGAAGAAGGAGTTGGCCTACCGGGGCGCCCACCTGCTCAGCGAAGGGGAGCGGGAGAAGCTGAAGGCCATCCTGCTGACGGACAAAGGGGCGAATCCGGCCATCGTGGGCCAGCGGGCGGCAAAAATCGCCGAGCTGGCCGGTTTTTCGGTGCCGGCCCAAACGAAGGTGCTCGTCGCCGAGGAAAAAATCTATGACGCCTCTAACCCATTCGCCCACGAGAAACTATCGCCCGTGTTGGCCTTCTACGGGGCGCCGAACTTTGAAAAAGCCGTGGAAATGGCCGTGGCACTCGTCAACGTCGACGGGCTGGGGCACAGCTCCGTTCTGTATACGGACCCCAAAAATCAGGATCGGATCGAATATTTTTCCCAGAAATTGCCTACGGGCCGGCTGCTGATCAATTCGCCTGCCTCGCAGGGTGGCATCGGGGATCTGTACAATTTTCGCTTGGAGCCTTCTCTCACCCTCGGCTGCGGCTCCTGGGGACGCAATTCGGTGAGTGAGAACGTTGGCATTAAGCATCTTCTAAATTACAAGACCATTGCGGAAAGGCGGGAAAACATGCTCTGGTTCCGAGTGCCGAAAAAAACCTATTTCAAGCGTGGAGCGACCGATCTGGCTCTGCGCGAATATGCCGGCCGAAAGCGGGCCTTCATCGTGACGGACCGTTTCCTCTTCGACTCTGGCGGGACCCGAACCATTACGGACGCGCTCCACTCCGTCGGTCTGGAATGTCAAATTTTTTACAACGTGGAGCCGGACCCGACTTTGGCCACGGTGAAACAGATCATGGCCCAACTGACTCCCTTCGGCCCGGACCTGATCATCGGCTTTGGCGGCGGCTCTCCCATGGACGCCGCAAAAATCGCCTGGCTCATGTACGAGCACCCGGAGACCGACTTCGCCGATATATCTATGCGCTTCATGGATATCCGCAAGCGCAGCTGTGCCCTTCCCGAGCTGGGAGCGAAGGCGGAAATGGTGGCCATCCCAACCACCTCCGGCACTGGCTCCGAGGTCACTCCCTTCGCCGTCATCACCGATGAGGCCACCCGCATCAAGTACCCCATTGCCGACTACGCCCTCACCCCATCGATGGCCATCGTGGATCCGGACTTTGTGGATGGCATGCCAAAGAAGCTCGCGGCGGCGGGTGGCATCGATGCGCTGGTCCATGCCGTGGAGGCCTACGTTTCCTGTATGGCTTCCCCTTTCTCTAACGGCAACGCGTTGGAGGCCATTCGCATGATTTTTACCTACCTGCCCCGCTCCTACCGGAACGGCGCCGACGATCCGGAGGCACGGGAACAGATGCACTATGCTGCCACCATTGCCGGCATGGCATTTGCCAATGCGTTTTTGGGCGTTTGCCATTCCATGGCCCACAAATTAGGGGCTACGTTCAACATCCCGCACGGCATCGCCAACGCGCTTCTCTTCCGGCAGGTAATTCGCTACAACGGCACGGATTGCCCACAGAAGCAGGCGGCCTTTCCTCAATACAAGGCGCCGGAGGCCCGGGCCCGCTACGGCCAAATCGCCAAAATGCTAGGGCTAGGCGGCAAGGACGACGGCGAAAGGGTGCGGGCTCTCATCGAGGCCATTCAAGATCTGATGGTGACGGTAGAAATTCCGCTATCTATCAAGGATTGGGGTGTCTCCGAGGAGGATTTTCGGGCCCAGCTGGACGTGCTATCGCGGCGGGCCTTCGACGATCAGTGCACCGGTGCTAACCCGGTCTACCCGACCATGGAAGAAATTCGATGTCTTTACCTGGACGCGTTTCACGGCCGGCCGTGAACGAGAGAAGGTAACATCGCGAATCGTAAAATTTCCCGCAAGTTTTTCCTTACCAGCGGCGCCTTCGTCGCCGCGGGGGATTGTGCGAGAAGATTTTGCGCCCTGATCGGCCTGCGCAAAAATTTGTAAATTTTCCTCTTGCATAGTCCGCGCCGGCCGCTACGCTGCATCCATGGAGGATGCAGGGATGCAGGGATGCAGGGATGCAGGATTTTATGTCTTAGTCTAACCTTTTGCGCGCTCTTTGGGTCGGCCTACGGAGGGACTACACACACCGTACCTGTCGGATCTTCGAATGGGGCGATCCAGAGCCTGGTAAATTCGGAAAGTGTCAGGTCCGGCGACACGCTGCTTTTCCCGCAAAGTACTTTCATCTTTAGCGAAGAAGTCTATATTAACAAAAACCTCGGCCTCTGTGGCGCAGAGTTCTCCGAGGGCGGGCCGCTGACGATTCTAGAAAAATCCGGGGGCGCCAACTGCCGATTTTTTTCGTTTTCGGGCGATGGCGGCGGCGAGAGCGGCGTCCGCTTCATCGCCTTCGACGGGAATGGGTTGTATGCTAGCGACAGCGGCAGGGCGATTTTCTGCAGCGGCAGCTTCTCCGGCGGCGTGCACAGTTCCCTATTTGCAGGCAACAGGGCCAGCTCCGGCGGGGCGATTTACTGCTACGGCAGCTTCACCGGCGGCGTGCACAGCTCCATCTTCGCGGACAATAAGGCCTTATGGGGCGGGGCGATCTTCTGCAACGGCAGCCTCACCGGCGGCGTGCACAGTTCAATCTTCAGCGGCAACGAGACCAATTGGAACGCTGGCGGGGCGATCTGCTGCGGCAGCACCTTCTCCGGCGGCGTGCACAGCTCCACCTTTAGCGGCAACAAGGCCAATTGGAACGGCGGGGCGATTTACTGCGAAGAGAATTTCACCGGCGAAAGCGGCGCTTTCGCCGATCTGGGTGGCAGCTACTTTTTAGGGAACGGCGCAGGCACCGTAGGCGGAGCCATCTATTGC
>JAIRTQ010000069.1 GCA_031254835.1 Puniceicoccales bacterium
GCATCTGTTGGGGGGGCTCGCGGAGGATGCCGCGCGGAAGTAGGTGTCCGCTGCCGAACGGATTCGTGCTATCGATGAGCAAAAGATTGAGCTGTGCCTTGAGCCGGAGATGCTGGAAGCCGTCGTCCAAAATGAGCGTGTCGCAGCCGAACTGGCCGATGGCGAACTTGCCCGCATGGACTCGGTTGCGATCGGTAAGCACGGCAACGCCTGGCAAATTGCGGGCCAGCATGTAGGGCTCATCGCCGGCGATTTCCGAGCCCAGCAACACTGATTTTCCGTCGGAAACCACCCGGGGCGGAGCGCACTCGCCGTGCGTAATTGTTCGCAAAAATTGGTGCCAGAGCGATTTCTTCCGACTGCGATAGCCGCGGCTGAGAATGGCCACCGAGCGGCCCCGCTTGGCCAATTCTCGCGCCAGCAGCTCCACAAAGGGCGTTTTGCCGGTTCCGCCTACCGTCAAATTTCCCACGGAAATCACCGGACAGCCCAAATACTGGGAGTGCAAAATGCGCTGGCCATAAAGAAAACGCCGCAGGGCGGTGAGGGCACGGAAGGAAATCGAAAGGCCGCGCAGGATGGGTCGGGCGATGGCGATTCCGATGCCGCTGCGCCGTTCATACAGAATGTCAGTCATGAAGCGTTCCGTAGTCCGATCTAGGCGGCGCAAGGGACGCAACACCCTCCTGCGAAATTTAAGCCGCCAGTAGCGTAGCCAACGCATGGTGTCCGTGCCATTCTAGTGGCCAGTGAGCAGGCGAATGAGCTCCCCATTGCTTTGGGTTTTTCCCATGCGCTCCAGCAGAGCTCCGAGGATTACGTCCGGCTTTCCTTCGCCCGCCGCCCGCCGCATGATCAGCGCCGCTTCGCGGGATCGGCCGTCCAGCAGCAGCTCCTCCCGCCGCGTCCCCGTTCCATGCAACGAAATGGCCGGGAAGAGGCGCCGTTCTGCGGCCCTTCGATCCAGCAGGATCTCCATGTTGCCCGTTCCCTTAAATTCCTGAAAGATGAGCTCGTCCATGCGGCTGCCAGTTTCCACCAGCACGGTGGCCAGCACGGTCAGAGAGCCGGCCTCTTCCGTTGCCCGGGCAAAGGAAAAGAACTGCCGCGGCTGCTCCAGCGCCTGAGAATCCAGCCCGCCGCTCATGGTGCGACCGGAACGGGCCATGGCGCCGTTGAAAGCGCGGGCCAGCCTGGTAAGCGAGTCCAGCAGAAGCACCACGTCGCGACCCGCCTCCGCCAGACACTGGGCTCGGCGGAAGGCCAGCCGGGACACATGGGCATGGCGCGCGACAGGTTCGTCGTTGGAAGAGGCGAAGAGCTCCGCATTTACAGAGCGGCGAAATTCGGTCACCTCCTCCGGCCGCTCGTCCACCAGTAGCACGATCAGGTGACAGTCGGGCCGGTTGGCGCCGATGCCGCGGGCAATGTCCTGCAAAAGCATCGTTTTGCCCGCCTTCGGCGGAGCCACCAGAAGTCCCCGCTGCCCCTTGCCGATGGGGGCAAAAAGATCCACGATGCGGCAGGAGAGGGGGCCGCCCTCCGTCTCGGTCCGGAGTCGTTCGTTGGGAAAGGTAGTCGTGGCTCGCAGGAAAGGAATGCGCCGATGCCGCTCCTCAGGATTCAGGCCATCCACCGTTTTCACCCGAACCAGCTGGGGCAGCCGACCTCCTCCGCCCGCCGACGCCTGCCCAGCCACCTCCTGGCCCATGCGCAGGTGGAACTGCTCCACCAGCCGATGGGGCACGGCCGCCGAAAATCCGCCGCTCCGTTCGCCCCTGCAGGGCACAAAAAGTCTGGCCGGCCCGGAACCGCTCTCCACAAAAATGCCCACGACGGGCACCGTTCCATCCTCACCTCGTTCCACTGCCAATTCCTCCTAGGAGGTCCACTCTTCTTCGCCGCCCTTTACCGATTCTTCGGCATCTTCTTCTTCTGGCTCAAACCCCAGGGGACTGTACTCAAGGATGCCCGCAATTTCTTGAAAAACGTGGGGCGACGTCTGCCCTTCCAATTCGCAGCTTTCTCGCACCCCCTCTTCTAGCTCGCTAACTGTCAGCCGCTGGACAAACTTATAGGTGTCGTTGAGGAGTTTTACCCGCAGCAGGGAGATGTGGTCCAAAAATTCCGCGTAGTGACCGGCCTCGCCGAATGTGTTCGGGAGAGCAAAAAGCTTTTCCTCGCTCTTCCCCAACTCCTCTTCCGTGATCCGCAGCCGTACGCGGCCGCCGCCCAGGTCCTTTTCGATGGAAAGGGGTAAGAATGCTCGCAGCACGATATCGCCCTGTAAACCGTACTCGCGGAGAGACTCCAGCAGGTCAAAGACGTACTCCACCTGTTTGGGATCCAGGATGCTGAGCCGCTCTTCTTCGGAGCTATCCGGCGGTCGATCGGTCTTTTCTACCCACCAGCTATAATTTTCGTCCAGATGGACGATGCACCAGCCAATGGGCTGATTCGGCGCCCTTTTTTCCCCATCCACGGCCATTTTCGCCAGATGCAACCTAATTCCGTTTTCCCGTAAAGCGTTTTCGTCATTTCTCCGCTGTATCCGTTGGAAACCATTGCATCCCGCCAAAAAAGGAAAAAGCTCTGGACAGCGCATCGGCGGACGACAGGGCTGGGATCGGCGATGAAAAAAGAGCGGGCCGATGAATTGCTGGTCGGGCACGGGATTGCCGAAAGTCGCTCCGCCGCACAGCGGCTCATTTTGGCCGGACAGGTGCTGCTGGAAGGTGGCGCCGCGGTGGACAAGCCGGCCCAACCCTTTCCCGTGGACACTGTTTTCCGCCTCAAGGAGAAGCCCCGCTACGTGGGCCGGGGCGGGGAGAAGCTGGAGGGATTTTTTCGTGCCTATGGGGAAGACCTTCGGGGCCGGCGGGCCCTGGACATCGGCGCGAGCACGGGCGGATTCACGGACTATCTTCTGCAGCACGGCGCCGCCACGGTCACCGGCGTCGACGTGGGCCACGGCCAGCTGCACTACCGACTCCGGATGGATCCGCGGGTGCGCTGCCTGGAGGGTATTAACGCTCGACGGCTCACAGAATTTTTGCCAATAGGGGAACCGTTCAATCCCGTCGTAATGGACCTTTCTTTTATTTCCCTAAAAAAGATTTTGCCGGAAGCTTGGCGTCTGCTCGCCGACGGGGGCCTGCTGGTAGCACTGGTGAAGCCACAGTTCGAAGCAACGCGCGCAGAGGTCAGCCGGGGGAAGGGAGTAATTGCCGACGGGGCCGTCCATGGCCGCATCCGGTCGGAAATTCGCGATTTTGCCATCGAACAACTACCTAATGCCCAAATTGTAGCCGAATTGCCCTCACCCGTCGTGGGCGCCGATGGCAATCGGGAATTTTTTCTGGGACTTAGAAAAGGATGTCAATTGGCATAGGGCTGCCGAGCTGTCAAAGTACGAAGCCTTTTTGTCGGGACGTGGCGTAGAGCTAGACGCGGAAGCCGTGGCTACGGCCCGCCTGCTTGAGAACTTTTTCATGGATATCGCAACAGACTGCGCGTACAATTCAACTACATGAAAATCTACGATGCTGATTCTCTCACGCGCATTAGAAACTTACTTTTTCAGCCTGCAGCTCCCCTTGCGGCCGCTCCTGCCGAAACCGGATGCACCCCCACTTCTAGAGGGGTGAACATCCAAACCGGTACGGAAGACAGAGGTAAGGCTCTCGTAGACATAAATTTGAAAGCCATTACATGGGAGTCCCTTGGAAGGGCCAAGCAGGCCGAAATTCGACGAATCGTCGACAAACGTCTCAACCCTTTCCAGTGGATCCTATCTCTCTTTTACGCCGGCTACTATAAACGGGCGTTGGATAGTGCCATGAGTTTGCCGAATCCTCAGAGCGCTTTGCCTGCCGGAAGCGCTGCCAGTCCATCCGCCCCATCGTCTCCTTCCGCGCCGCCACCGGCGCGAAGTGCAGCTAGCGTACCACAGACGGTAGATGTTCCCCCTCCGGCTGAGCCTGTCAGTCCATCCGCCTCATCTCTGCCAACGCCAACTGTAACCATTGTACGCCGCTCGAGCGCTGTTCTCACTACGTCTATTAAAATAAATTCCGGACTGGCATCACGCCTTTTTAATAGCATAGTCGCTATGGCAGGGCTCTGTGACAATAACGAGTCACTACAACAGCTCCAAGACAAAATTAGTAATTTGCAAGATGCCTTTGCTCGGGTGATGGAGCAGGAGGAACTTGACACAAGCCAGAGGGCGCGCACCAGCGAGCTTGATGACTATTTGCAAAAACTGTCAATGAATCCTAACAAAACAAGAAAAAATGATCCGCATTGGCAACATCTAATAGCTCTATACGTGCTAGGGACCGGCCATGATCCGGCAGGACTTTCCATCAGTAGCGAAGCCTGTGCCTTTTTGAAGAAAAATGCACCAATGAAAGGCGTAGGGGTGGAGTCAGCTGAGACGTAGGATTGCGTAGACGGGGGAAATTCCATCTCTGCGTAAAAAATGGCGCCTTCGTCGCTTGACCCGACCGGCGCGAAGGCCTAGACAGTCCTGTCCGTGGATGTGCTGCGGATGGAATTGGGACCATGGAAGAACGGAAGGAAAAACGGAAAGATGTTGGCGCCGATAGGCCGATTGGAATGGAAGGCGACTATAACGCCGATAAGATCCAAAAACTGGAAGGCTTGGAGGGCGTCCGCCGCCGGCCGGACATGTAT
>JAIRTQ010000078.1 GCA_031254835.1 Puniceicoccales bacterium
CCGTCTCCAAAATCACCGACGAACAGCTCTTCTATCTGCGTTCAAGGGGCTTAAATGAACGAGAAGCGGTCAGTTTGATGGTTAACGGTTTTTTTAGCGACCTCATTCGCGAGTTCCCAATGGAGTATGGAGTTGAGCTTAAACGCCTGATAGAAATGAAGATGGATGGCATGGGGTCGGCGGGAGGGCTGCAGTGAGTACGGTCGATTGGCTTTCCGGCCCGCCCGGCTGCTTTTTGGAAGAAGATGCCATTGGCTATTTTTGCTGCGATCGCGGTAAAGGCAGTCGAATTTCCCTGCGGCTTGCGGTCGGTGAGGGCGTTTGTTTTCGCTATTTCCTGTATATCCCTCCTACGGAAGGAGATTTCCAGCGCGCGGTGGAAATAAATTTAACCGGTCCCGGCGCACGGGTGGAGGTCTATGGGTTGGCCTTGGGATCTGTCGGACGATCGGTTTTGTTGGATATCTCCCTGCGACATAGCGCTTCGGACAGTCACTCGCTTTGCCAACTGCGCTCTATCGACGGAGAGCGTTCGGACATTTCCTTCGTCGGCCGCGTCACTGTACCTCGCGGAGCTCTTCGTTGCTCCAGTTCCCTACAAAATCGGAACTTACGCATCTTCCCGTCGGCTAAACTACGGGCCGTGCCGATCCTGGACATTGCCGCGCCGGATGCCCGCTGCAGCCACGGCACGACGGTCGGTGGACTAGATAAGGAGCAACTTTTCTATATGCGTTCCAGAGGGTTAGGCCAAGATTGTGCCCGTGCGTTGATCTGCGACGCTTTCATCGATGAAATAATTCGCCACTTTCCACCGGACTACGGGTCGGCGCCGCAGTGGATCGGCCTATAGTCGCGGCAAAAAGTGCAGGGCCAAACCGGCCGCGCAGAAAAGGAGGGACGCGATCCAAAAGCGGCCCACCACAAGGCTTTCCGGCCAACCGCCCAGCTCGAAGTGGTGGTGTAGCGGCGCCATGCGAAAGATGCGGCGGCCGCCGGTCCAGCGGAAATAGTAAACCTGGGCTAGAACGGAAAGTGCCTCCAGCACAAAAACTCCTCCCAGGACGGCTAGCAAAAATGGCTGTCGAATTAAAAAAGCTGCGCTTCCCAACAGCCCTCCGATGGCTAGCGATCCCCCATCTCCCATGAAAATGCGAGCCGGCTGACAGTTATACCAAAGAAAGGCCAACAGCGCACCGGCCAAGGACATCAGAAGGACGGCCAGCTCCGCCGCGCCGGAAACGGCCGGCGAGCCGCCACGATCAACGCTAAGGCATACCGCTGTAAGGGCGCAGCACGTAGTGATGGAGCAGCCGGCGGCGAGACCGTCAACGCCGTCGGTCAAATTTACGGCGTTCCCCGAACCGGAAATCACCAAAAAGGCAAAGGCAAAGGCCAAAATTGTGGGAATGTGGCAGAAAAGTGGCGTTACACTGAGCGGGATCCAAAGTTCGTGGAGGGCGCGGTAAAGACCCAAATCCCAGCGACGTAGACCGGCCAGCAGGGCAATCAGGATGACCGCCTCGAGCAGTAGTTTTTTTCGGCCTGATAATCCTTTGCTGCTGTGGCGGAAGAATTTATAAAGATCATCGGCCAAGCCGATGGCTCCAAAGGCGCTAAAAACGAATAATGCACTGAGTGTGAGCGAATTAAGCTTTCCCCAGGCGAGTGTGGCCAGAACTGTTGCGAGCCAAATGCAAACTCCTCCCATGGTCGGCGTATGTGCCTTGAGAGCATGAAGATCCGCGAGGCCCCGCACCTCTTCCCGCGCGCGAAAGGATTGCTCCACGTGGCAGCGCCGCAGAAGCCGAAGGAAGGGTGGCAGAAGGGACACTCCCAACAAAAAGGCGGTAAAAAACGCTCCCAACGCGCGGCCCACGACGGCAAAGTATCTCACGGCGAGAGGTCGTCAATCTTTCCCGTTGGCTGGTCTTGCGGCGGCTCTTCGCCATTTTTCGGGTCGCTCGACTTCGCAGAGCCTTCGCAAGTGGTACCGGGAGTGACAATAGAGGAACCGCGGAAACCGCCGATGATCAGGTCGATGGCGTAGGAGCGTTCGATGCCGAATTGGGATCGCAGGCAATCGGCGACGGCCTCCTGGATAGTCCGAGCGCAGGCGCAGGCGCTGCGGTCCATGGGCATACGCATGGTCACGCGCACGTGGAGGCGGCTGCGGCGACGGCGAATGCGGACCCAGGAACGGCCGTCCGGGACAATCTTTCGGCAGACGGCCTGTACCACTTCCTGCAGAGCGGCCGGCGATACGGACACGGTACCTATCTCGCTGCTGTCCAGGCAGAGTCGCACGCGGGAACGGCTTCGACGGAAAAGCCATAGAAGGGCGAGTACGAAAACGCCGGCGCTGACCCAGACGGCCGTCCGGTGGGCCATGTAGACGCCATACAGAAAATTTTTTATGTCATTGGCCATGATTAGTCCTCCCCTTTAGCGGAAGGATTGCCTTTGGATCCGTCCCGCACCTTGACCCCGTCGATTGTTACATCTACTTGCGCCACTTCTTTTTGGGTCATGAAAAAAATTTGATTGGCCACGTTCCGCTGGATGCGGGCGGCCACATCCGTCAGCGGCATGCCAAAATAGAGAATTACCCGCACGCCAATGATATAGCGACCGTTTTCATCCTCCCGCACGGTGACGCCATGCTCCGTGTCCCGGCGTGAGAACAATTCGGCGATGCCGCCAAAAAAGCTCCCCCCAACGCTTGCCACCCCATCAACCTCTAAGACGCTGATGCGGATCACGTTAGCGATGACGGAATGGTTAATGCGCACTTCTCCGTCCACGGCCTCTTCGTCGCTCTGTCCTTTCGCTTTTGCTTCTTTTTCACTTAAATTGCTTTTCACCCTTCGTTCTCCCCAAAAATTTTATCCGGCGCCGTGCGGGCCGCAAATTCCTCGGCGAATTTGGTTGTGTAGGACCCGCGTTGGAAGATGGGGTCTCGCATGATGGCGCGCTGGTAGCCGGCCGTGGTGGGCATGCCGCGCAAAATAAATCCGGATAGGGCCGTGTCCATGCGGCGAATGGCACTATTCCGGTCCGGTCCCCGCGCGATGATTTTGGCCAGCATGCTATCATACTGCGGTGGAACATGATAGCCGCCATAGAGATGCGAATCCACCCGCACGCCGAATCCGCCTGGGGCGCAGTAGAGGCCCACTTCTCCCGGCCGCGGGGCAAAGTTCCGCTGTGGGTCTTCCGCGTTGAT
>JAIRTQ010000079.1 GCA_031254835.1 Puniceicoccales bacterium
GTAGTAGTCGGCCTCGTTGCCGCTGAAGATGGAACTGTGCACGCCGCCGGTGAAATTGCCGCAGAAAATCGCCCCGCCGTTCCAATTGGCCTCGTTGCCGCTGAAGATTGAACTGTGCACGCCGCCGGTGAAGTTGTAACACGAGATCGCCCCGCCGTCGTAGCTGACCTCGTTGCCGCTGAAGATGGAGCTGTGCACGCCGCCGGTGAAGCTGCCGCAGCAGTAAATCGCCCCGCCGCTGTCGCTAGCATACAACCCATTCCCGTCGAAGGCGATGAAGCGGACGCCGCTCTCGCCGCCGCCGTCGCCGGAAAAATAAAAAAATCGGCAGTTGGCGCTTTCGGATTTTTCTAGAACCGTCAGCGGCCCGCCCTCGGAGAACTCTGCGCCACAGAGGCCGAGGTTTTTGTCGATTTCGACGTGATCGCTGAAAACGTAGACTTCCGACTTAAACTGCAGCGTGTCTCCATCGACTGCAGATTGGCTGCAGATTTCGCCCCAAATATGGCTCTCGGCCTCAGCCTCATAGGGCCCGCCGACGTCGATGGACAGCCTCGCCGAAGCCGCCCCAAAGAGCGCGCAAAAGGTTACACTAAGGCATAAAATCCTGCGTCCCTGCGTCCCTGCGTCCCTGCGTCCCACATGGATGTAGCGTAGCGGCTGGCGCGGACGATGCAAGAGGAAATTTACAAGAATTTTTACACAGGCCCCGCGACGCGAAAGGCAATGAGGTAACCGTTTTCTCTTGCCCGCAAAAGGGAGGCGGGACAGAGAATGGGGCATTCTATGTTGGAATTGCAGCATTTGCGAGAGCATCGGGAAGAGGTCCGCGCCGCCCTGGCTAAGAAGAAATTTACCGTCGATTGGGAGGAGTTTTTTCGCCTGGATGAAGAACGGCGCAGCAGAACGACCGCCTACGAGCGAGCTCGGGCAGAGCTGAAGGCGGCCAGCGATGGTCTGGCGCCGTTGGACCGATCCGGTTCCGAATTTGCCGAACGGACAAAACAATTGCGCATATGGTCGGAGCGGGCAAAGGAGCTGGAGATTGCTCTGAAAGAGACGGAAGTCCTCTGGGAGCGGGCATACCTGGCCATTCCCAACGTGCCCCACGAAAGCGTGCCCGTCGGCCGAAGTGAGAAGGACAACGTCACCGTATCCGCCCGGGGAGACCCAAACGCCGTTTCCCCTCATGCGATTCCGCATTTCGACATTCCGTGGATGGACCGGGCGCTGGACTTTGGCCGTGGAGCCAAAGTCACCGGAGCCGGCTTCCCCTTCTACGTCGGTCCCATGGCCCAGCTGGTGCGAGCTCTGCTGCAATTCTTTTTGGATTGCGCCGCCGAACGAGGCTACGTGGAGTTTTTGTCGCCCATTCTGGTGAACGGCGCCAGCGCCACGGCCACGGGTCAGCTGCCCGACAAAGAGGCCATGATGTACGAGATGCCCCTAGACGGCTTCTACGCGGTTCCCACGGCAGAGGTGCCGGTGACTAACTATTTTCGCGACGAAATTTTGGAAGAATCGCAGCTGCCGGTCCTGCGCTGCGCCTATACGCCCTGCTTCCGTCGGGAGGCGGGCAGCTGGGGAAAGGACGTGCGCGGGCTCAACCGCTTACACCAGTTCGATAAGGTGGAGCTGGTGAAGTGGGTCCACCCCGACCGCTCCTTCGAGGAATTGGAATTGCTGCGGGAGGACGCGGAACGGATCCTGCAGCTCCTAAAAATCCCTTACCGGGTCCTGGCCATCTGCACCGGCGACATGGGCTTCCCTCACTCTAAACAGTACGACCTGGAAGTTTGGGCCGGCGGCCAACGGCGCTGGCTGGAAGTCTCCAGCTGCAGCAATTTTACGGATTTCCAGGCCCGGCGGGCGAACATCCGCTTTCGGCCGGCGGACGGCGGGAAGCCGAGGCAGGTCCACACGCTCAACGGCTCCGGCCTCGCCGTTCCCCGCGTCCTTGCCGCGCTGCTGGAGAACAACCTCGACGCGGACGGATCCGTGTCCGTGCCAGCCGCACTGAAGCCCTACCTGAAATTTGACCGTCTCAACATGTGCTAAAAACCTTCCGGCCGCCCAATTTATTTGCAAAGGAACGGCATTCCTTTGATGCTTGGCCGTGTCCGTTCGGCAGCCGGTCTTTTCCATCGTTATTCCCATCCGGAATGGGGAGCGATATCTACGGCCGTGTCTGGAAAGCGTACGGCTCCAGGATGTGGACGACTGGGAGTGCCTCTGCGTGGACGGTAAATCTACGGACGGGACCGGAGAGATCATCGGCAATTTCGCCGGCGAGGACAGCCGGTTCGTCCTTCTCGAAAGCCCCGGACCAAGCGTAGGCTGCGCGCGGAATGGCGGCATAGAGCGTGCCCGGGGCCGCTGGATCGCTTTTTTGGACGCCGATGACCTGCTAGATTCGACATTTCTGCGGACGATGGGCCAGTTGGCCAGCAAATTTAACGCGGAAATCGCCGGCTGCTGCCACAGCAATTTTGCCGGAAGCCGGGAGCCTCCGGCCGCCGTGCCGGTGGAACATTTTTGTACAGCTTTTTTTCCTCCGCTCCAGGCGCTTTTAAATCCCGAAGACCGCGGCTTTTTCGGCAATGGGCTCCACAACTGCTTCGTCTGGGGTCGCCTTTTCGAGCGGAAATTCCTGCAAGAGAATGATCTTTCTTTTTCCCCGATCCCCATCGGGGAGGACACCCTCTTTACCCTACAGGCCTTTCACCTGGCAAAGCGCTTCGCCCTGAGCGGGCGTGTCCTTTGCCATCACCGACGCCATCGGCAATCCGTCATGGGCAGCTACCGCTGCGCCGACTATCGAGAACACTGCATCGCCGTCGCTAGCACCGCGCGGGACTGGTTTCGCAGTCGTCTGGCCTCCATGGATCCAAGAACCGCGCAGCTCTTCCGGCGCCGCATCGCAAAGATTTTCTACGACGGCTGCCTACGCGGCCGCCGCGGCCGTGGATTTTGGGCTAGCAGGCGACAAAGCAGACGGCGGCTGAAGGAACTGCGCCGGTCCGGCCTTTTTGAGCCGTCCACACTTCTTCCTCGCCATAGGCTCCGCAGCGAACTTTTTCTTCGTCTTGGCCTGTGACAGAGGAACAGGCTTAATCCTAGGCCACCGAACAGGTCCTTCGATTCGGTTTTTCCTGCTCCAAGTTATCTTCCTCCTCTTCTTCCTCTTCCATGTTATCTTCTTCCTTTTCGAATTTCTCTCTCTCAATTTGTGAAGAAGAAAAAGAGAGGTATTCGACCTCTTTTTTGCCAAGAGAAGCCCGACCGACGGCATCATCCCACTGTCGCCGCTCATCAGGAGAGCGAATTCCAGCCACTGGCAGATCGGGAAAATTTCCCACAACTTCTGCAATATTCCCGGAACTGGGAAAAGACTTTTGACAATAATGGAAAGTCTTCACGAAGAAGGTTGCTAAATCCGGCTGCGGCCGGCAAGCTAGCCAGCGAAACAGCGCTGCGTGCGCATTCGTCGCATCGTCGGGAAGCGGCGGCTGTCCATCACCGCCCGGGTCCGTACGTTTCGCATCAAAGAATAAGGGCAAAAACCTCTCAAATATCTCTTCGGCCTCGCGGTCGTCAAATTCTGCGTCTGGACTCATTTTGGCTGAATACACACGTCGAGTTTCTTGGGAATGGGTTGAAAAACGACGGACCAATTCCTGGATGGGCGGCGGAGAAGAAGCAAGTTCTTCCCCGGTACGCCTAGCAGCAAAACGGGCAAAAAATCCTCTGTGTTTTCCGGCAAAAGGCAAACTGATCTCCGGCGGAAGCGCGCAAAAAAAGCGACAGGCAATCTCACAAACTTCAAGGTCGCTTGACCCCAGAAAGTCTTTGCAGAATTCATCGCCTCGTCTTTCCAGTAGGAAGTCCCATTTCGCCTTACCCCCTATGAAAAGACAGGAAAGAAGCTGTTCTCGCAATGCTCTGTTGCGCACAGAAAAAGCCAGTTTGAAGAAATCGGGAGAGCTCCACAGCTCATCTCCGTAGGCAAAGCCCAAGAAAAGCTCGCAAAAATCTTTTCCGGGCATGCGCAAAAGAAGCTGCACGCACTCATCGGCCAACGCGCTATCGGAAAGGAGGCTGAAAAATTCCTGCGGCCGGAGACTGAGGAATTGACAAAATTCCGCACCGGAGAACGACTTGAGTAAAGTATAGTGGCTTAATTCAAATTCGCGAGAGCGAAGCAAAATGAAAAAAAATTCCGAAAACTCCTTTTTCGCCTGCAAACAGCGCAGCACCTCTTCAGGCCTAAGGGACAGAACGCAACCCGCGCACAAGCCGACAATATCTTCCGGATAGTCATTCGCATTTTCAATGACACTTGCGAAAATTTTTGAATTTTCCCCTTCGTCGCAAAAGAATGAAGCCATAGCGCCGTCCCGCGCTCAGCAAACAGAAGCAGCACCTCCGCGACATAGTTAGCCCTCCGCTCCCGCAGCGGCCGGATTTCTCCGTCATCGCCCTCGGGCGAGAGTATGGGGCAAAAGCGGAGGAATGCCCATCTATGCAAGCAGCCCAACAATTTCGGAAATTGCTCGCCAAAAGTTTTAGCCAAAACATCCAGCGAACATCCCCGTAGCCAATCTAGCAAAATCTCCACCCCATCGCAGGCGGAGAGTTTTTCAGCAAGAAAGCGCTTGCTTTGAAAACCCTTATCGCTCTTAGGAAAATCGTTAAACGTGGCAGTTTCGAGTTTGCCATGGGACACCCAGCCGTTCGCGATGGCGCTAAAAATTTCAAAGCCGTGCTGCACCAAAAATTCTTCGCCACATCGACGATCCCGAAATGACGCCAACAATAGGGAAACCGCCACCAGGCACTCTGGCCATACGCTGCCGAACAACGCGACAGCCAACGCACCGTTGTCCCGTCGGGAAAACAATATGGCCCTCCTTAGCTCGTCCGGTATGGCCTGAAACACTTGTAGGCAAACTGTTTTTATCATGTCCATTCGCCCGATCCGTGCGGACCAACCCGTTTCGCCAAAAGACGGCAGGCGGCGCGCCAGGTCGCTATGGGAAAAAGTCATAGAACTAAGCCCAAATAGCAAGCCCAGTGCGGCCTGCCGATGCTCTTTTGCCGGGGACAGAAAGAGCCCTATAAAACCTTCATGAAAACAGAAAATGTCACATACAAGCCTGTAATGCGAAGGCCCAACTTCCCAGAGCGATGCCAGCACATTAGCGTGCTCTGTCGCGAGGTCAACGAAGGCACGGTCACCATATTCCCGCAAAAGTTGCACACCGCCTAATTTATTCACTTCCCCGAAGCAGTGGCATTTACCACTTTTTAAAAGACGAGAGCGTAGATCATCCTTTATGGCCTCAAGCTGTTTATGGAAAGGACCGCTCAGCACGCGCGTGGAAAGGCTATAAGTCATGCCTCCGTGAAAATCGCCCGGCCGGTGAAGTCAACAATTCGTCGTCGCTAAATAATTTTTACACAAGTGCCGTGCGCCGACAAATTTCTCTATTTTGTTCACACAAAACGCGGCAATGCGTCATTGCGAAAATGGAATTTTTGGTTATAATTAGACGGGATGAATTACATAGAAAATAGATCGAACCGATCACGCCATTTCCTTCCAAATACCTGCGCCAATCTATTCGTAGACCAAGACAGTTCCGTTGTAGATGGAAGTAGGTGTCGGCTAGGAGAGATCACCAAATTTTGCGAAAGTTTCGAATTTAAACAGTTTTGCGACTCTCTACGGAAGACCAGGAAACAGGCCATTGTCATCATGCCGCAAAGCGTGTCCAACGAAAAAATGCAGGAACTGCGAAGAAGGATCAGATATGCTACTCTCTGTCAAGAAGATGACCAAACATACCAAAAGGCCCTCGACCGCCTCCGAGGGGACTTTTAGGGCAGAGTAAAAGTAATTTGGCACTCACTAGCTAGCTGCCAGCGAAAGGGCCGATCCGCTCGCCGAGCCGGCCGGGCCAGCGCCGCTTCAAGTCTTCCGTGCGTCGTTCCAGTCGCCCATGCAGACCTAATTCTCGTTGCCGTAGCTGCTTAAGGAAAATGTCGCAGGTGAGCGGTTCTCCGCCAAACGCTGCGACGGCAGCCCGCAATCCGCCGTCATCGGTGACTATGGTCACGGCGGCGCTGGGGTCTCTTCGCCGAATTCGCCGAGCCAATTTTACCAGAAGCTCGTCCGCGCAAGTGCCCGTCGGCGTTCGCAGGACGGTGAGGCCGGGATGGAGGGCAGTGCCTTCCGGGACCGCACCGGCAGCTCCGCCGTCATAGACCAGCAGCACCTGCCAATCGGGGGCTAACATTGACAGCAGCCGCTCTAACTGTTCCGCCGCGCAGTAAAGATTCTGCGAGAAAAATTTTTGGAACTCGCAGCAGCCACGCAGCACGTTCAGAGCGTCGACGAGAAAATAGCGCACGGCCGTCTTTCAATGGTGGAAGCTTCTACCCTTGGTGACGGAACCGTCAAGCGACTCCTTCGGATGCCAAAACTTTTTCTTCTTCACGTTTTATTGCCCAGTTAGCTTGGTCTTTTATCCTTCCAATAAACTTTCACGGAACTGTCGCCCATTTCGACAGAATCGATGGCCTTGCCGGCATTTTTGAGGAGATATTCACACTGTGAGAGCCATCCCGTGCTGACATTGTAGGCGGTGAATTGACGCGTGGGACTTCCCAGTTCGTTGAGCAGTCCCGCCAATTCGTTTAAGTCGTTTCTGGCCACGTCCGAAGTTTCAGTAAGTCCCGTTCCCACTACCTTAAGTAGTTCGATCGCTCCCTGTCGGTTGCCCCCCTTTATCATTGCTGCTGCAGAGCCTAGAACTTTGAAATCATCCGTTTTGCGTCCGAAACTAGACTCGCCAGGTGTAATCAGCTTTTTACCCCATGGTCTCGCTTCCATAAAAATTCCCCCTCCGCCCGCATTATGAGATATGTAGCAGAACTGGCAAGTGCTCGTCGGGAAGATTAGCAAAACTACCTAATGGCGTAAGAAATCTGAGAAATGCAAAACTAGATTTAGAATTATGTCGTCGGAGGATTAGAAGACAACTATCCTCTTCCTGCGGACTTCACTAGCGAGAAATGCCTTAGCGCTGTGGGCATTTTTTCGGCGCCGGCTTCTACGCCGCCGCCTTTTCTTCAACTATTTCACGGAAAAACCTTTCGATCTTTCACGCTTCATTTTCGAGCGGAAACTTTTCCGCGAATAGGGCGTGGAAACGGCGGGCCAGCTCGATGGCCTCCCCCAGGTGATTCAGGATCCAGCGCATGTGGCCGTCGATCTGTCGAAACATTTCTGTCGGACTTAGCGTGTGATCGACGTAGAGCACAGAAGCATCGAAATTTTTCGTAATGAATGGATGTCTGTCGCAGATGAGCACGCATGAGACCGCAGCGCCTTCGAAAATGCGAGAGGAGCTCGTTCCGAATCGCAGATGATCATCGCCGTGCAGCACGAACGCCACGCCGGCTGACCACATGCGCTCAAGAAAATCCTTCGGATTCGTCACAGTTTCCCGGTAGGAATTGGGTGCAACGTCTCGAAAAATGGAGACCGTGCCATAGGTCTCGAAGTAGTCGGTCCGGTCCAGCAGCCGATAGTCGGTTCCGCGGCGTTTGTCCTAGCCGACGGCACTGTAAAAAGCCGCCTCTCTGGCCGGTCGTAAAAGTCCGTGCGGCGCACAGAGAGGAGTATTTTCTGGGACCGGACATCTCTGCCGCTTTTCTGAATGCACCGGGTCAATTTGCCTATATTTTTGGTGCCGTAGATAAAAAAATTATGGCGGCTTGCGTGGCGAAATGTCTTCGCTTTTGCTTCGGTACAAAAATTTGGCCAAAATAGAACATGTGGAGCATTTGACAGGGGAGTGAATTCTTGGCCAATGGTAATGTCGAATGTGACCGAGGGATTGATGAGCGGAATTAATGAATTTTTATTGCAAAGGCAACATTCGCAGCCCTGCTCGGACAGCAGCTCCATGAGGCATAGTTCTAGGCGGTTTCATTATCGGCCACAGCCGTTTAGTTCCCCTTGGGGAATTTCGGTGATCGATGATTTTTCAAGGCATTCGCAGGAATGTTCATTCGTAGATGGCACGGCAAGGAATATGGCTATCCTTCGCACATACGAAACGGGCACAAGTTTACGTTAGTCATTCGCCAGTAAATTATCAATGGCCAACCTTAGGCTAGCAGTTTCGCGACATGTTACTTCCGCCATTCCATCTAATGGGCAGATGGCTATCGTTGGCCGATGAGATTTTGACCACTCATTTCCTCTGGACATGGGATGTCCATAATTTGGAGCAGAGTGGGGGCGATATCGGCCAAACGACCGCCTTCCCGCAGGCGCAGGCCCTCCAGGCCAGCCCCATGGATGAGAAGTTCTACGGAATTGGTGGTGTGTTGCGTATGGGGAACGCCGTTGATCGGATCCCACATTTGGTCGGCATTTCCGTGGTCGGCAGTGACCACGACTGCCATTCCTGTCCGATCCGCTGCGGACAGAATGTCGCCAATGCAGCCATCCACCGTAGCCACCGCCTCTTTGGCGGCGGCAAAATTACCCGTGTGGCCCACCATGTCCGTGTTGGCAAAATTCACCAAACAGAAGTCGAATTTCTTCGATTGGATAGCGTTCACGACGGCATCTCGGACCGGACCGGCGCTCATGGCGGGAGCAAGATCGTAGGTGTCCACGTCCCGTGGGCTGGCGATTAGGGTGCGTTCCTCGCCTTCGAAGGGTTCCTCCCGGTAGTCGTTAAAAAAAAACGTCACATGGGCGTACTTTTCTGTTTCCGCCGTCCGGAACTGGCGCAGTCCAAGCCGAGACAGGTAGGCGCCCAGAATGTTCCCCATGGGAGGCTGCTTTGGAAATAACACATTGGGACAGAGGTTTTTTTCGTACTCACACATGGTGGCGAGGGCCAAATCGAATTTCTTGCTCCGGCTGAAATGTGGAAAGTCTTCGGCCGAAAATGCTTTGATGATCTCTCGGGGCCGATCGCCACGGAAGTTAAAAAAAATGAGCCCGTCGCCGCCCTCGATGGCGCCGGAAAATTTTCCGTCTTCGTCCAATACTTGCGTGGGCGGAAGAAATTCGTCTCCCACCCGATTTTCCGCAGACGGTTTTGCGTAATAGCGCTCTAACGCCTCCTTCGCTGACCTGGCCCGCTCTGCCCCTTCTTCGCCGACAAAGCAGCGGTAGGCCCGCTCCACCCGCTCCCAGCGGGAGTCTCGGTCCATGGCCCAAAAACGGCCGGTCGCCGTGCCGATCCGTGCCCCCACTTCGCCGCAGGCCCGCTCCAGCTGTTCCAAATAGCCCAATCCGCTCTTTGCAGCCGTATCCCGGCCATCCGTGATGGCATGCAGGTAGACGTACGGCAGATGGGCCCGACCGGCGATGGCTAGGAGCCCGATCACATGCCGCAGTACGGAATGCACGCCACCGTCGGAGCAGAGGCCCATCAAATGCAATTTGGAGCCATTCCGCCGTACCGTGGAAAAAATTTTTCCCAAAACCGGGCTATTTTCCAGCTCGCCGCTTTCAAAAGCCCTATCGATGCGAACGATCTCCTGATTTACGACCCGTCCAGCGCCGATGTTCTGGTGCCCCACCTCGCTGTTTCCCATGATTCCGGCCGGAAGACCCACATCCAGTCCGCTGGCAGAAATTTCTGTCCGTGGCCAATTGCGCCGAAGCCGATCCATATGGGGCGTAGGCACATGCCGCGTAGCATCCCATTGCGCCAAGGCGGGCACATGGTTCTCTCCCCAGCCGTCCCGGATCACCAAAACCACACGCCGCACGGCTTACCGCTTTACTGGTTTTTTTTACCCAGACAACCGATTTCTCTGGAGACGCTGGGTGGCTTCGTCCGGTCGCCCATTCCCCGACGGGCAGACTCGCTGCCGGTCGACTCCGCGTCGGGATCGAAAACCGACGACTGGGAGTTTGGGTTTCCAACGGAATATTTCTTGTCTATCTGCGGAAATTAAGTATACTGCAGTGCCGTGTCTGCCGTCAATGCTACCCCCACCCGTCAACTTCTTGCAGTTGCGTCTTTCGTTGAAAAACTTAGCAGTAAAAATGAGATTTTCGATGATAAGGGATCATCTCGGACTGCATTTTTGGAAGGCAAGATAGATACTGGGTCATTTTTTGGCAACCAAGTTGGATTTTTGCAGCGATTTCGCAGGCTCGTCATACTGGAACTTCCCGTTGGGAGATTTCTTTCGGCGCTGTTTTGTTTCAGAAAAGGAATGGCTGCAGCTAGGAAACGGCTAGAGTTTCTCAACGCCGGTCGCAGCAAATGGATAATTACTAATGCGCTGCACGGAAAAACATTTCGCGTGAAAGAATTGATTAGTCAGACTGAGTTAAATGCGATAGCGAATTCGAGAGGAGAAGCGTGTCAGGTCGCAGATAGGGACCTGATAAGAAAAATATTGACCGGCGATAGTCCCGGACAACTGCTGCCGGTCGCAAACATATCGGATAGTGATATAGTGGCCATGTATTGGTCGGCTAAAAACATGGCTAGAGAGTCTTCATTTGGCAATGAACTCATGAGGAATTTCCCCGGTGTGAAAATTATAGTTGAAAAGGAAGAATTTACGCCTAATATGGGCGAATCGAAGGCCGGATTCATCAGAAGAGTTGTGGAGCGTATTGCCGCCGTCAACGGACAAAATATTGATAAGACAGTCAACTGTGTAGCTACAATGCTTGAAACATGCAATGAATATCTTTTCTCCGCAAGCATTATAAATGAAATGAGCAATAAGTTTTGCGGCGGGATGCATTTGTATCTATCGAATTCTCGCAAGTCTAAACGTGACGGCGAACTTAGCATCATCGCAATAGGCGACGGGAAAATAACAATACAACAACCAATTTCAATTTCGGAAGATGCTACGATGTCACTTATTGACGATGGCGACAAAACCAAAGATATAATAATAGCAAAAGGTGCAAAAGCAGAAGGACTTACTATTACATATTCGGCCAACTACGCAGACAGAAGTTGGGATACTCCGCTACACATCGACTTGGAACTTAGCGATAGCAATATCTCTTTCCAGAATTTTAGAATTGTCGGCCAGTGTCGCTGACACTCCCCAAAGCGCGAACCGCAAAAACGATGTATCGCCAAACTGGGATCGCTCGGCAGCTCCTGGAGGCGCGGGACGGAATTGAACCGACGAATGGAAGTTTTGCAGACTTCTGCCTTACCACTTGGCTACCGCGCCACGGCATCCTCCCTGCCGAATCGGCCGGTAGCCGCAAGAAATTTTTTTGTCGATCAGGCGTCGCTTTTTTTCGCAAAAAGCTTGCCAGCCGTTCCATTCTTCATCAACATGGCGTTGTGTCGGTTAATTTCGGGGTTAAATTGCTCGCGCGTCAGAGGATCACTGAGCAGAGCAGAGCAGAGCAGAGCAGAGCAGAGCAGAGCAGATGTGCAGAAAATTGCCCCGCTGTCGAGAGAGATTTACGCCATCCCCCGCTTACATTCGCTCAAAAATTGGACGCCCACAAAAATGTGCTATCCCTTTTGGGCAGGGCTTTGGGCCGTCAGATTCGGCTTTCGGATTCCATATCTTCCTGGGACGTGCCGGCCGCGACGGGCGACCTGCGGCTTCTACAGCAGGGCAATGTGGCACTGCTAAAACGCTTTTCCGATCTTTGCGCCCAGCATGGACTGCAGTTCTGGGCCGACTACGGCACGCTGCTCGGCGCGGTACGGCACAAGGGCTTCATTCCCTGGGACGACGACATCGACGTGGCCATGCCGCTGGAAAGCTACGATCGCCTCTACGCAATGACCCACGACCCTAGCTCGGATTTTTCCAAAGCCCTCGCCGAGGACGGTCTTATCATGAAATGGAATAAGATTGGAAAAGTTCTCTTCGAAAAGGCGCGAATATGGGTGGACATTTTCCCGTGGGACTTTCACTGCGCCAGCTCCATGAGCGCACAGCAGGTAGGGAACTTCCGAGCCCGCATGTGGTGGGAAAATCTATGCCTGTCGAAAAAAGCAGTACTCACACCGGAAAAAATTCGAAGCATCCACGGCCGTCTGCGCAAAGGAAAGCCGGCCGATCCGGAGGGGATGGTATTCCTTGGCGTTGGATTCCGGCAAAAGCCACCGCCCATCCATCCCTATGGCACAATTTTCCCACTAAAGGCTCTGCCCTTTGAAGGTTTGCAGGTTCCTGCGCCGCGGAACCCGTCCCCCATCCTGAGGACCTACTATGGCCGCTGGAAAGCGCTACCTCCCAGCAGAAGGCGGGTTCCCGAGCACCACGGAAGGGCCGGCGACTATTCGGACGAAAAAACGCGGGAAGAGGTACAAAAATTCGTCCGCAAGTACACCCCGTGGCTGCTCCCCACCGACGACGACACATCAGCGCCTATAGCATCTCCCGCAGCCGCTCCCGATAGGGACGCGGCAGGCGGCGGATGAGACGGAAGAGTCGCTCCACGTAGTCCTCGGGGGTGAAATTGGCCGTTTCCAGCAGGTACAGCTCCACCGCATTGCGATGGATCTGGTAGCAGCGCCGCTCCGACTGGCCTCGACCACGCAGCGCATGGCCCAGAATGCGGTCGTTTTCCAGCATATCTCGGACGAACTGGTCCGTCCGTCCCAGGAGCGCGGCCAATTCCTTTGGCGTGAACCACTCTCTCCCGGCTTCGAGAGGAAAAAAAGTGTCCAGATAGGGAGTTGGCTGGCTCAAATTTCCGCAGTTGGCTAGAATTAGCAGCTCGGCGGCCAGAGGCCGCCGAGCTGCGGCAATTGCGGTGGACGGCCCCACCGCGATGGGCCGTTTGCGCCCGACGCGGCGCATTTTTGCTTGCATAAACTCGATCATTTTTTTCGCCTCGCTTTGTTTTCTATGCCTTCCTATCTTAACATAGCTGTCACGGCGCGAGCGAAAAAGACAGCCATCGGACCGGTTGGCGGGCAACTCTTGCGGGTCTGGGTCGCTGCCCCGGCCGTGGACGGGAAGGCCAACGACGCCGTGCTGGAACTGCTTGCCGAGAAATTGGCCGTTCCGCCGAGCCGCCTCCGGATCGTCCAAGGAGCGACCGCAAAACGTAAGAGAATTTCCGTGGAATGTTTGGAAGAAAACGAGTTGATAGAACGCCTAGCGGAGGCAGGCCGGAAAGAAAGTCATGGAAAAAACATTTGATCCCGGCCCCATGGAGGAGCGCATCTACGGCGAGTGGCTGCGGAGTAACAGCTTCGCGCCAAGAATTACGCCGTGGTGCGGCGGGATCGGCTATGCGGTCATGATGCCTCCCCCCAATGTGACCGGCGTCCTCCACATGGGCCACCTGCTCAATAACACCCTCCAGGACATCCTTGTACGTTCTGCCCACCGGCGGGGAAAGGTGGTGCTCTGGCAACCGGGCACGGACCACGCCGGCATCTCTCTCCAGGTGCGGGTTGAGAAAGACCTGCGAGAAAAGGGTATCGACGCAAAGGCACTGTCGCGAGAAGAATTTCTAAAACATGCGGAGCGCTGGCGGGACGAACACGGCGATATCATTCTCCACCAGCTGCGTCGCTTGGGCATCTGCTGCGACCTGAACAGAAAAGTGCACACGCTCGACCAGGACTATTCTCGCACGGTCCTGCACGGCTTCGTTGAGCTCTACCGACGCGGACACGTCTACCGGAGCCGCCGCATGGTGCACTGGTGCCCCGTCTCCCAAACCGCTCTTAGTGATGAGGAAGTCTTTGTGCGTGAATGCGATGGTTTTCTCTGGCGAATTCGCTACGCCCTTGTGGAGGACCCCTTCCGCTCCATCGAGATCTGCACCACTCGGCCGGAAACGATCGGCGGCGACGTGGCCATCGCCGTGCACCCGGACGACCCTCGCTACGGCGACCTCATCGGCAAAAAATGCTGGCGACCCTTCCCCCGAGAGCCGATCCCTATCATCGCCGACGGCGCCGTGGACCGCTCCTTCGGCACTGGCGCCCTAAAAATTCCCCCGGCCCACGCCGCCGTGGATTTCGAAATTGGCCAGCGGCACGGGCTTCCTTTCCGAGAGATCATGGACCCCTGCGGCACGATGAATGATCTTGCAGGGGAAGAACTTGCCGGTCTTGACCGCTCGGTCGCGCGGGAGCGGGCCGTGGCACTGCTACGGGAGCTGGACTGTCTAACTTCCGCCGAGCCGCACCGCAGCGCCGTAGGCATTTCGGAGCGCTCCGGCCAGCCGGTAGAGCCTCGTCTCTCGGAGCAATGGTTTCTTCGCTACCCTAATGTGGATCTGGCCAAGCGGGCCGTGGAAGAGGGCCACATCCATTTCTTCCCCGACCGCTGGGAGAAAACTTATTTGTACTGGCTGAACAACATCCACGATTGGTGCATCAGCCGTCAGCTGCGCTGGGGGCACCGCATTCCCGTCTGGTACCGGCGCGGCGCGGACCGGAACAATCGGGCCAACTGGCACGTTTCGCTGGACGGCCCGTCGGATCTGGAAAACTGGGAGCAAGACGAGGACGTGCTGGACACCTGGTTCTCCTCCGCCTTTTGGCCGCTCGGCACGCTGGGCTGGCCCGATCCACAGGCCATGGCGGAGAGGAATTTCTCCGTCTTTTTCCCCACGCATACGCTGGTGACCGGCCCGGACATCATCTTCTTCTGGGTCGCCCGCATGGTATTCATGGCCATCGCTTTTTTGTCACAAGAGCCCGACGGCGGCGACCTGGAGCGGGCCGTGCCCTTCCGCAACGTCTGTTTCACCGGCATCGTGCGGGACGCCATCGGCCGGAAAATGTCCAAAAGCTTGGGGAATTCGCCCGATCCGCTGGAACTCATTGACCGCTACGGAGCCGACAGCGTCCGCTTCGGGCTCATCTCTTCCGCATCGCTGGGTCAGGACATTTTCTTCGAGGAGAAGAACATCGAGCTGGGCCGCAATTTTTGCACGAAACTTTGGAACGCCTGCCGCTTTCGTCTACTGCAGGGCGGAGCGGCGGAGCGGCGGACCGTTGGGGAACTGCTCGCCGCCGCAGCCCAAGACGCCGACTTCTTCGACCGGGCCATGGTGCAGGTGCTCTACGGCACATTCGTGACGGTAAATGGGGAAATCGAAGGAAGCTGGGAAGTGCAGGACGGCGGTCTGTCGGCGAAATTCCAGTCGGGCTACTCTTTTCAATCTGCGCTACAGAAACTTGAGCACTTTTTTCGGGATGACTACTGCGACTTCTATGTGGAGCTCTGCAAGTGGCGCCTGCGGGAACGGCCCCAGCGAAAGGCGCAAACTCTCGCGCTGCAGGATTTTATTTTGCGCACTTTCCTCCAGCTGCTAGCGCCCTTCACCCCCTTCATTTGCCAGGAACTCTGGCAGCAGCTGGGATTTGGCGTTCCTGGAGAAGCATTACAGCTGATTCCGCTGCCCGATCTGCAGAGTGAGCTGGAACGCGCGAAGTTGTTCCCTAATGCGCTGGAGTGGAACTGGGTGGTGGAATTTCGCGCCGCCCTCACAAAAATCCGCGCCCTTCCCGGCGCCGGAAATGGCGCGGTCCTTCGAGGAGAATCCATTCTGCGTGACGGCGTCTGGGAGGAGCTTCGTGGTCCACTGCTGGCTCTGACGGGGCATAAATCATTGGACGAAAGCGGCTCTTTTGAGTCGTCGCTGGCTGCCGTGCACACGCCCTGGGGCCGCTTTGCCGTCGCCAGGCAGACCGACGAGTTCGCCGCCCGACTGCGGGAAGAGCTGGCCCGGGTCCGGCAGCATATCGCCGCAAACCGAACCAAACTGGAGGATCAAACTTTTCTTGCCCGTGCGCCGGAACGAGTTATCGAAGGAGCCAAAGAACTCCTGAAAAAAAATTGTCAACGGGAAAGCCAGCTGCTGGCCCAGCTGGGCGAAGAGCGGATCTAGGGCTCTTCTTCTTCGTCCTCTTCCGGGTCGTCCCGATAGATGAGGCGGTTGCAAAATTCGCAGCGGCGGAGGTCCAAGTTGTCGCTGTCCATGGCGTTGGCCGCCATGTGCATGTGGCAGCCGGAGCACTTCAACCCCTCCAGCCGACAGACGTAGGGCGGCGGCAGGGAAGATCGGCGGATGGATTCGTAGGCGGCCAGCCAATTTTTCCCGACTCCGTCGCGCAAATGATCCAGCATTTCCAGGACCGCCTTCCGGTCCCTTTCCAGCTCAATGCCGTTGGCCCGCAGCTCTTCCCGACGCTCAAGCATGGACCGCTCTACCGCCTCCTGCTCTGTTTTTTTTCGCTCCAGACCCCGCTCGCCCGCATCGCAGCGCTCCATGGCCGCAAGACACTCCTCTTCCGCCTTCGCACGCTTCGTTGCCAGCGCCACCCGCTCCGCCTCCAACGCATTTGCCTGGACCGCATTGGTCACCCGTCGTCGATCTAACTCGCGCAGATTGAGTTCCACTTCTCGCAGGGCCAACTCGGCCAGTCGTGAACTTTTTTGCGCCTCCAGCAGCTCCGCCCGGCACTTTTCTCTTTCCGTCAGCGCCGCGACCAGTCGGCTCCCCAGCTCGGCCTTTTCCCGCTTCAGTCGCTCCGCCCGCTTCTCTATCTCAATTAGCCGCAAGTCGTAGTCCTGGTAGAGGAGCAGCTGGCGAAATTGAGAATCCACGGTGCGTTCCCATGGATGGATTTTCGCCGCAGAGACGTCAACGGCGAAGCGGATAATTGCTTGCCTCGGCGGGAATGGCTACGATTCTAGTGCGGTGGTTGGCAACGCGTTTTTCTATGTCCTTGCCCCGGCGGTGGGTTACTTACTGGGCGCAATTCCTTTCGGCTACCTCGTGGCGCGGGCCCGCGGGGTACACATCCTGTCCGTCGGAAGCGGTAACATTGGCGCCACCAACGTAAAACGAACCGTCGGCTCTCTGCCCGGCGCCATCGTGCTGGTCTTGGACATCTCCAAAGGCTATTTGGCCGCCGGTTGTTGGCCCATTTTCGCGTTGGGAGAGAGCGCATTGGAGCAGCGACTCGGCCTGCTGGGCCTCATTGGCGCACTCCTCGGCCACATGTTCTCCCCATTTTTGCGCTTCCGCGGCGGGAAGGGCGTGGCGGTGGCCATCGGCGGCTGCGGCGCCGTGATGGCTAACGTGCTCCCGCTGGCCCTCATCACCTGGGCGGTGGTCTTCTGGGCGGGCCGCTTCGTCTCACTCGCCTCCCTCTCCTTCGCCCTCATGGTGCCCCTCTGCGCCTACCTCTTTGGCTATTCTCTTTTCGTCTGCGCGGTTACCGTGGCCATGGCCGCTCTCATTTTTCTGCGGCACCTGCCCAATCTGCGGCGGCTGCTGGCCGGCACGGAGCTGCGCTTTGGACGTAGCGGCCAGGGCCGCTAGGGACTAGAAGGGGCGATTTTCATGGAAGATGTCGGCGGCGGACAGATGGACCGGCTGCTCCGGGAAACGGTAGCCGCTGCCATCGGCGCCGGCGCCTCGGATGTGCACATCGAACCGCAAGAGGGAGGTAGCCTGGTCCGCTTCCGCCTGGACGGTCGGCTGCGGCAGGTCCGGGAGCTGGAAAAGGGACTCCACGATGCCCTGCTTTTGCGCCTAAAAATCTTGTCCAATATTCCGGTAGATTGCGGCCAGCTACCCCAGGACGGCAAGTGGACCTTCGACGAAAACGGAAAGCGACGGGACATCCGGGTCTCACTCGTGCCCTTCTCCCACGGCGAAGGGGCCGTTCTGCGCATTTTGATGGGCTTCGCCGTGCCGCCTTCCCTCGAGGAGTTGGGCTTCGACGAAAAAACGGCGGCTGAGCTGACTGCGGCGGTGCGTGGTCCCGACGGGCTCCTCCTACTAACCGGGCCCACTGGCTGCGGCAAGTCCACCACAATCCATGCTCTCCTGACCGGACTCAATGACGGCAGCCGAAAAATTATCACCGTCGAAGACCCGGTGGAATATGCAGTCGACGGGATCAGCTCAGTGCAGGTAAATGGTGCCCATGGGCTTTCCTTCGCCGATGCGCTTCGCTCCATTCTGCGACAGTCGCCCAACGTGCTCTTTGTGGGAGAAATTCGCGACGAGGCCACGGCCGCCATGGCCATCCAGGCGGCCCTAACGGGCCATTTCGTATGCAGCACGCTCCACTGCAAGGACGCGGCCGGAGCCATCCCCCGTCTTTTGGAATTGGCCGTGCCACTCTATCTTATTCGGGCCGTGCTGCGGGGCGTATTGGCCCAGCGGCTCGTCCGCCGCCTCTGCGAGCACTGTCGGCAGCCGCACGGCGGAAAGCTGAAAAATCTTTTTGGCAAAGAAGGTAAGCCATTCCGGCCGGTCGGCTGCAAACGCTGCGGCCAAAGCGGCTATCGGGGCCAAACGGCCATCTACGAATGGCTGCCCCTGGACTCTTCCGGATCGGACGAGGATTTTATAGGAAACCTTCCCGGCCGTGCGGCCATCTCTCTGCGTCAATGCGCAGAGGAAAAGGTGGCCTCCGCAATCACTTCTCCCGAAGAGGCCTATGCCGCTATCGGCTAGGCAACCCCACTTCCACTGCGCTTTCTGGTCTTACCCGAAATTTTACTGCGCGACAGCCTATGCGTCCTGAATGCTACTATTTTTGTAGAGCTCGCCTCTGCCGCTAAAATCCACACGAGTAAAGCCGTATTCTTTCATTTTCGTGGCCAAGCCAGTCCTCTCGAGACCCTCATTGTCCACGAGTACGAATTTGCACTTAGCTAGAGTGTTCTTTGCGCCATCTATCGTGCCTTCACTGACATCCCACCCTCCAATGCGAAGGAGATCGATCGTGTCGTCCGTAAAGAAAACTCCAAAATCGTCCAGCGGTTTCGCCGGTACGTCCCTATTCTCGCCTTTTCGGCGATGGAAGAATGAATGCAGCCTTCTCTCCCTAATGTCTAGAATTTTCTCACCATCGCTAATGGCACAGGGCTGCCAAACCACTTTCTCGCCTAAGCTGTTCAGTTTAATATTTTTCTCTAACAACTCCCCTTCCTGCGCGTCCCCTTCAAAGGCGTAGATTTTCTTGGCGCCCGCCTCGACAGCCCAGAAAATGATATCGTTGCCAAATCCTGCATTTGCGTCCACCATAACGGTATCCCGCCCGACACTTCTAGCCAACTCCTCGAGCCCCACTTGGTTGTAGTACTTTCTCATCCGCCGGACTCTCCCAAGTCTAGGATCGGCGACACCTCTTGGGATGAAAAATTTTCCATTACCCACTTCAACTATTTCCCCCTCCGATGACCGACCATCCATGAAAGGGACCCCATCAAGTCTTCGCGCCTCGGCAATCAGGTCTCGGGGCGGACCCATGCGGCGTCTTTTTGCCTCCTCCGTGGGCTCCTGCGGCAGTAAGGCCGGCGTCATCGCTACGCTTTGCTCCATTTCTGCTGGCAGTGAGTACGCGGGTGCCACGGCCCCCTTGGCCGTAGCCGAATCAACTGATGTTGCGACCATAGGGTCGATTTATTTGGCGGGAAATGCTTTTGCGAGAAAAATTTACTAAAGTTTCACAAAAAAAATATCAGCCACTGCCTGGGACCGCTACTTTTCTTGCGACGGCCCATGGCCGTGCTGGCCGCTGGAAACATCCGTGGTGCGCTTTTTCAATAAAAGACGCATTTTTCGGGCATCATCCCGGGAGCCGCTGGATAGGTCGTCGTAGTCGATTATGTCCCGCCCGATGATGTATTCAAAAATGTCTTCGAGGGTGAGAACTCCGACGGGCGCACCATCTTCCCCCTCAATGAGAGCGATTTGCTGAAAATGCTGAAGGAGCAGCTCCAGCGCATGGGAAATTTTTGCATCCCGGGGAATACGGACCACATTGCGGACCAACTTTTTGACCAATTTGTCGTGCTCATCGGCGGCCAGCGACCGAAGCAGCTCCCGCCGGGACACGATGCCAACGAAGCTATTTCGTTCGCCGTCATGGACCAGGATGCGGCCGTAGGGGATTTCTGGATATTTGCGAAAAACCTCCGCGACGGTTTGCCGTGCGCCAATGGAAAAAATCTTTTTTTGCGTAATCGCCTCCACTGGAACGTCGTCTAGGGTGAGCGTGTGCTCCACCATTTCTCCCTCTATGGAACTAAACACCCCTTCCTGCACGCCCTTTTGGGCGGTCAAAATGAGGGTCTCGTCGCTGAGCGAGGAACTGAACTTTTTCTTGGGGAGAAAGATGCCCATGACTAACGAGCAAAGGTATGCGACGGGAGCCATCACCAAATAGGTGATGCGAATGGGATAGACGGCCCAGTAGAGAATGTGACGGCGATAACAGATTCCAATCACTTTGGGAAGGATATCGGAGAGCACGAAGCCGAAAATGGAGGCGACGATGGAAATGGGCAAAACCCACTTCGTGCC
>JAIRTQ010000024.1 GCA_031254835.1 Puniceicoccales bacterium
GGCGATTCATGAACTCAATATCATCTAGGGTCGGCTCTTTCCCGTTAGGAAGCCGGAATCTATTTGTACCTTCGGCTGGGGCGCTGCTACTATCGGAAAACGCACGAAAAGCCCGAAAGGGAGGGACAGAAACGGAGCCAAAAAGACTGGGTGGTACGGTCATGATACCATACTGCCGAACGAGCGGAAAAAGTCCATCAAATAATGCCCTTTGCTGGCAAAATTATACGGCTACAATTAGAGAATTTTCTGGCGGACAGGCGAGGTAGCGTTGCGAAACGCGAAGCCAAGTGAGCGGTGATCAGGCTACTGAAAAAATTGCAACTCGTACTGCGGGAAAGCTCTTTTGAATTCACCGCAATCTACGGGAATCTCGACCTTAGGCAGCCATGGACACAGACCCTAGGGTCGACCGCCGTAGGGCATTCCAATCCACGCCAGGAATTTCTTCTCTCCCCGTCTTTTGTCGTACTAAGGTCTGTATCAGGGAAATGGTTGGCTCTATGGCCTCTGAGTTCAGTCGTCCGGGCACAAAGATCGCTTCCAAGTCATCTAGTGTGGGCTCCCCATTTAAGATGCGAAGCAGCTGGGCCGCACTTCTTGCCGCCTTGGATGTCTCTTCGAGTATCCGCCTTCGGAGGGCTTTGGCCTCGATGAGCGACTGATTTGCCATAATTTCTTCTTGCGAAAGCGTTTCCAGCGACGCATCGAGAGGAGGGGTGCAGCCATTGACGAGTCGACCATTGCCATGGAAGAGGTAGCCGTCGGCAAAATGTCCAGCCTTCTGCAGCTCCATGTAGCCGGCAAATTCCTGATCCGACAGCAAACGCACTTTTATTTCGTCGTTCGCCGCCTTGTATACGAACATGCCGTCGGCGTGTCGTGCGTAGGGAGAAAAGGGATCTCTCAGAGTGAGGTTTCCGCTCTGATTCGGCCTACCGGCCGAGTCAAATGCCTCCAAAACTTCCATGAATTGCTGGGTGACCTCCACATTTTGTGGGAAAAGACTGCTGTAGCCGAGGACATTCTCGGGGGCATCCGACGTTTCCGCAGCCCACCGGACCAATGGCATGGGCGGCACCGAGTCAATCAGTTGGACCTTGCCATCTCTGCCATAGCGTACAACCGCTGATGACAGTGGCTTAGCCGCTTTCAGTGCGGTTAACGCAGTTGCTTTTTTTAGGGCACTTATGATCGGTTCGATAAGCAGATGCCGTGCCATGGATATCACTTTATTTCTCGATTCAAGAGACGCTCTGACTTGCGCTACGCATTTAGCCTCGTCAAAGCCACCGGAAGCGTCGGACATTTTTTCTATGTAAGCCTGCGCTTTGGGACTTTTATTCCGCATTTTCGTAAGCTCGTTCCCAAGCTCGTCCTCTGCATCCAACACAAGGTCAAGTTGTGTGTCAAGGAGAAAATAGTCGTCGCTGGACGGGCCCCAAATTTCCATCGGAAATCCCTCAACCTCATTTGTTGTTTCTCTAAACAAAAGCTGAATATTCATTATTATTTGCTCCCTGTTGCGTATCTCGTCTATCTGATCTGAAGACTGAATCGATTCTCTTCCATCGAGAATCTTTTCTCGCAGTCGCAGATCTCTTTTGTAGGCTGTAAGTGCATCAAACACTTGAGATACGCTAGGACGACTGTATTTATCTACTTCAGCACAGTAATGAATTTCACCATTGTCATCGATATCCAGGGGCCCATAAAGTTCCTTAAGAAAATCGACCATCATTATCCGGCGTTGATTATATAATCTAGCGCGGAGGCAACTAGGTCTAGGCATTTTTGTGCTAAGGAAGTCTTTCGCTAATTGTGACCTATTATTACTTGCAAAAACTCTTTCAAGCCAGCCTTTGGCGTGCTCGACATTCCTTCGCGCTTCGACGATTGCTTCACTCTCCTCCCCCTGGCTTAGTGCCAATTTCACTCTTTCGAATTTTGTGCGTTTGGCGCTGACGGCATCGGCCATCGCCTGATCCGTATGGTCCACAGCTCTAAGGTGTGATTGCAACGACTCGACCATGCTCAGGTTAAGATCTATGGCGGTGTCCAGGTCAAACATTTCAACCTGGCGTGCGCCGCCCTCCATGAAAACCGCCATTTTAGTAAACTCTTCTTGCGCAACAGCGATTTGCCTGACAAGTTCGCCATTGACGCTAAAGAATTTTTCAATGGCCAGGGAAAAGATACACCCGGCCAGCTGCGCGTCTGCTTGCGACAGCAGGTTGCTTGCCACGAGAGCGTTAGGCAATTCTTTCTCAGCCCACACACAAAGCTGCTCTCGCTGCTTAGCATTTAGCGTTTGTGGTACCTTCATGCTTGTCAGGATATTCAAAATTTCCTGCACAAGGTTTGTCCTACTACCGCTACTCCTGAAAAAGCCTAATATGCTCGAGGCACCAAGGGAAGCAATGGTTTTCAAGTTTACGGCGTTTCTGGTGTCGAGAATTTTTACAAATCCATCCAAAGCCCCCAAAACTGGCTTAGCTCTCAATATAGAAAAAACATCCGTGGGAAGTTTTTCCATAGCCATTGCCAGCATTTCTCTAGGCGGTTGTGACACTAGGGCTAACAAATCCAAAATCGGCTTTTTCCCGGCGGTGGAGTCGTCCGCCGCTGCCGCCGCCACATCGTCCGGTGCGCCCTCCTCTTCTTGGGGTATTGGCAATTGACTGTCCGCTTTGCGAAATTGGTTCGCTATCTTCGGCGGAAATGTATCGCCTTGCACCATGCGGGCGAAAATAAGAAACGCCTTTGCAAATTCCCTAGGAGCAGTAAGTTGTCGCAGTGCCGAGAACAAGGGTGCTTGCGTATCCGGAGGTTGGAGCACGGACAGGGCATTTTCGCATATGCTCCATTCATGATCGCTTAAAACCGATTCGCCTACTTCTCCGTCCGGAAAGATGATTTCAGCGAGATGTCTGTCGGACGTTCCGGCAATGCGTTCTTGCAGTGCATCCCAAAAAGTGGGCGCCGTTTGCGCCGAGTGGGCAGCGCTCGGAACCGCTTCCATTAGGTCGGCAAGAAACTTTTGTGCCGAAACTTCGAGATCGGCAGCTGAAAGCTGGCATCTGTTGGCGGCCACCTCTATTGCCCGAACTGCATATTTTTGGAAGACGGGTAGCGTTGTTTCCTTGCCCCTGATTGTAGTCCAAGTGACGGGATTTACGGCATACTTCAATTTTTTATATATCGCTAGCGCCCTCCTCGCCGACCTCAGTCCTGCCGCTGCTGCCTTTTTCAAAACGGCCGCCTCGTTTTGGTCTAGAATCTTTCTAGCAAACTTTAATATGGGGATTTCCCTGCCTTTGCGATAAGGTTTCTCGGGGCGCTGATTTTCGCACGGCTTCGCGTTTTGCAGAGCAGCGGTGGAGTCCGCTGCCGCGTGGGCTATGGACATCGTTTCCGTTTCCGTCTCCGTCTCCGTCTCTGCTTCCACTTCTGAGCCAAAATCGACGACGCTAGTCGAGAGGGACACATTCCCTATCCGCTCTAGGAATGGAGCCTTGCTCTTCTCAAATGTGGCGCGCCATTCTGCCACCCGTTTCTCCAAATGAACTGCGTACGTTGATGGATCCATGACATTTCGCACTTCGCGCTGCAGCTGATCCAAATCCGTTTTAAAAGCTTCTGCTG
>JAIRTQ010000066.1 GCA_031254835.1 Puniceicoccales bacterium
AGGTGCGCAGCAGCATGGCTAACGACGTGGATTCCAACTGGCCAGCCTGCCCAAGCTTGCCGATTAGGTCCAGTACCCCAGTGGATTGCTTTTCCAGCGAGGACAGAACAAGGGCCACATTCACAGAAGAAATGGGCTGCGCGCCCGTTAAATTTGAATCCATCACAAAACCTCCGGACGCTGCTAGGATAATCCGCAAACGAAGGCAAGCTTTTTTTGGAAAATTTCCGTCGACTAGCGATAGGCTCAACTGCTCAAATGTGATGAATGGCCGATGAAACTTTTGTTTGTAGCATATTTTATTTTGTGGCAAATTTAACCCATCCGCCTTGCGCTATACGTGGTCGGGCGCGCCCATTAGGTTGCGCAGAAATTCTCCCTCCATCCGATGGCGATAGGCCATGGAAACGGGATGGCTCTTAATGGTAATGCCCCGCTCCAGCTAGGCCAGAAGATGCGATCACTTCGAAACGCCCGCGGGGCTATCGGGAGGTTTCGTTTTATCGGCCTCGCCTTCAGCATTTAGCTCTTCTGTGGTCAGATAAACAGGGCGGCCTTCAGCCCATGCGACTAAATTTGACGCTCGATCAGCGTGAGACCTCTTAATTTCATCTTCAGTGGCATCCCTGATCTCGCCATCTGACTTTCGCCATTGTATTTTTGTTTTTTTCACAAAATCGCTTGGCAGCGGCAAATAGTAAGCGGTAATTCTCTCATTGGAGCCCACTGTATTACGATCACTGCGGATCTGGCTAAGCGTGATCGCTTTAAATGCAATGCATAGGCCTTGTTCTTCCGCAAAACTGTATCTTATGCCACTTTCGCTAGCGCCGTTCCACGCCTGCAATTTGATAGAGCCATTCCTTAAATCGAGTACGGCGTCCGATGCCATTGGATTGGCTTGGATTTCGTCAAAAACGCTCCCCCATTCTATCCTGGACAATGTCCGCGTAACATACTCTTTCTCGTTGGAGTCCTTTTCTATGAAAAACTTCACATCGGGATACATCCAGACAAAGCAATCGTTTCCGTTAAATTTGAAATAATGCTTTATTACATACTCTCCCTTGTACTGTCGCATTCCAAGGAATCCAGCAAGGGTTGGCAGGTTCGCTGAACTGATTTCCCTTTGTAGTGCATCGGCTAGGTTGGTTTTGAAAAGGACCAGCCATAGGCAGGAAAAAAAATTATGGCCGAGAGCTTTCGCCAACGCGTAGCGGGCGAAGAATCCATCCGTCTTCTGCAGCGCGTAGCCGCGGACTGTCTTAATGATTTCTTCTTCTCTCGGAGCAGTAATTGAACTGCTCGCTTCATCGCCCGCAGGCTGAGATGGTTGGCTAGATGGGGATGGAGGGGAGCCAACACTACGCAAGGAACCGAATTGAGGAGGATTAAACTCGGGAATCACACTCCGAATTGTAGCAGCTTTATTTTTTCGGAACAAGCAAGTTTTTAACTCCAAAAACGCGCCAACGAAAGAAGCTGAGACAGCAGAACGGACGGAATTTGGCAAAAGTTTTTGCCCACGCATGTTTCCCGTAGACTGGAGTCATGCCCAGCGTGGACGGGACGGGACGGCTCAGACAGCGATACGCACTGCAGTCCAAAGACGACGGCCCAAAAACCTGCGGCAGTTCTTCCTTTCTGAGGGCTGAAAAGTCTCTCCATCCACGATGCACCATCGAATTCCCTCAGGCGCGGAATGGTGAGGCCAGTCCCGGAAAGGATTTTTTTTCTTCCTCAGAGCTCTTTCCGGCAAAAAAATGGACCATTGGACCGCTCCACTGCGCTATTTTGCGCCAATTGCATAGTCTTTCACCGGCAGCTCTTTCGGCGGCGCAACTGGCAGTGCTTTTGCGGGGACGCGGCTATCTGGTTCTACGGCGCGATTTGATCCGCTTTGCGGAGGAGTTGGCCGAAAAATTTCATTTGGAGCGACAGCTAGCGATCGACGGACAGGTCCTCTATCGGCTCTTGGAGCGACCATGGACCGATGACGAGGGAGAGGGCCATGGCAAATCGTGAACCGCACCGCCGGGCGGAACACTCTCGTTTGGTCGCAGAAAAAATCCCCCATTGCGCCCGTTCGCCGGCCGAATTGGCCAGTGCTTCCATTTTCCGCGTCCTAGAACGGGTTCTGCTGCTAAGCGGAGGCTGTGGTGCTATGGAACTGTCCGAACTCAACACGCTTGCGACCGTTATTCAGCGCCTCATTGTCGGTTTTCAGCAGGCTGCGGAACTTTCTGACCACGAGAGGGAATGGGACAAGGCGGAAGGCAAAAGCGGCCTCTCAAAGGAGGCGCTGCGAGAAATTGAAAGCCAACTCCATCTTCTTTGCTAGCAATTCTTCGCAGAACTGACAAATGCCGAAGAAACGTCCTAAAAGTGACCAATTTGCACGCAAAAGAAAAATTCTTAGCAAATTTCTTGACGATCGAGGGCGATGCCCACACTTGCGTCCCCTGGTGGCGGGAGATTCTTGCAGTGAAATTTTTAAAACGGCAGAAAATCTCGTCGAAGGGGGCCCGCTGCGCCACTTCTGCGCTTCGGCATATGTTTATAATCCGAAAACGAATGAGTTTCTGCTAATCCGCCACCGCAAACGGGGCTGCTGGATCCCGCCCGGCGGGCACGTGGAAGATAACGAACGGCCCGACATTACCGCCATACGGGAAACCTTGGAGGAGACCGGCATCGCCGTTCGGCTGATCGGTGCACCGGCGCCACTTTTCCACGGTGAGGTGGCTATCGCGCAGCCCTTCGGGCTCCGCATCTATGAGGATGGACCGTGCCATGAGCACATGTCCTTTCTCTATGCCGCCATTCCGGTCGGCGGATCTCTGGCGATGAGCGAACGGGAAGTGGAGGACGTAGGCTGGTTCCTGTTAGAAAAAATTCTTTCTGAATCTTTCGGCGCCGCCCCTGCCGTAGGGGACTGGTGCCGTTTTCTTAGTAAGCAACTGCCGCAGCTACTTTTGGCTAAAAATTAGGGAAGAAAAAAGTGGAAGAGGTCATATCACCACACCGCATGAGGAAGCTGATCGGTTACCGCTTCCGCAAAAAATCTCTTCTCGAAACGGCGCTAACTCACCCTTCTTGCGGCGATGGCGTACCCCACTACGAACGACTGGAATTTCTCGGCGACTCTATTCTTTCGGCTGTCCTTTCCGATGAGCTCTACCGCCGCTACCCGAAAAAATCTGAAGGGGACCTGACAATGTACCGGACGGCCCTCACAAACGGCCGATTTTTGGCCGAAATGGCGCGCGAATTGCAGCTGGGTCCATTCATTCAGTTGAAGGCTATGGTAAACCCGCAGCAGCGCGATTCGCTCTATGAAAATGTGCTCGAAGCCCTCATTGGGGCAATTTTCCTCGATTCAAAGTACGCCAAAGTTAAAAAAGTGCTCCTCGGCTGGTATGAACCCTTTTCGGAACGGCTAGAGCGGGAACTTAAGCGTACCAACCCGAAGGGGCGCATACAGGAGCTCATCTGCGCGCTTCGACCCAATTCCGTCCTCGATTACCGCCTCATCGCAGAGACCGGAGAAGATCACGAGCACGTCTATAGCGTTGCCCTCTACTGCGAAAAGGAGCTTCTCGGCATAGGCTCCGGCTCCAGCAAGAAGGTAGCCGAAAAAAATGCCGCCTTCCATGCGCTGGAGGTAATTTTTCAGCGGGCCAAGTTACAGCTCTAGCCTAGCCCTGTTTCCGCCGCTGGGCGATGGCTCGCTCCATCTCTCGCTCTGCCATTTTCCGTCGCAGACTGTCGCGTTTGTCATAGAGCTGCTTCCCTTTACAGAATCCCAACTCCACTTTTACCAGTCCCCGTTCCAGATGGAGCCGAAGGGGCACCACCGTCTGTCCTTCCTTTTCTGCCGCTGCGCGCAGGAGTACAATCTCGCGTTTATGTAAAAGCAGTTGTCGCGGTCTAGTAGGCAGATGGTTAGCGTCCGTTCCATGGGAATAGGCCTCAATGTGGGCGCCGTAAAGCCACGGCCTGCCGTCCCGTCCGACGCGTACGAAGGCCTCCTCGATGTGCGCCCTGCCTTCCCGAAGGGCCTTCACTTCGGTGCCCGAGAGAATAATACCCGCCCCTACCCGCTCTAAAATAAAGTAGCGATGGGAAGCCTTACGGTTGCAGATCTCGGCAGTGCCGGCCCCCTTGGCCATGGCGGGACTAGCTGCTTAATGTTGGAATAAATGGGCTAAAATCGTCCTGCGGTTCTTCCTCGAAGAGCTCGTAGGTAAGCTTCCCTTCAATAATTTCACGTAGAGCAACATCCTCTAACTCTAAATGTTCCAGCGATTCCACAGCGCTATCATTTTTCCGACGAAGCTGACGAACCCGCTGTGAAACAAGATTGATCAGGATGTTCTTATTCGGAATAACTTCCAACGCCCTTTCGAGATATTCATCCCTCATTTTTCAGCCCTACCGCTACCGCTAGGATTGGCTGCCGGCGAATCAAGCGTTTTCATGGGGCTACCGAAAATCTTTTCCAAGGTGTCTAGCGTCCGCTTCCCCAGCCGCACGGAGCCGTTCCGTCCCAGACTGAGTGTGCCGCGCGCATTGGCGCTGGCCAGCCATTCCGGATCCCATCGAACTAGAACCACTTTCGGTGCAATAGCTGCGTCCGGATCGGCTGGCAACAGCGGTCGCCAACGCTTTGGGAGGCCAAACCAGGTCCACTCCACCAAAAAATCGCCGACGGATTCGGCGGCCATTCCGTCCCATAGTGCGCAGTAGCGGCCGAGGAACGGGGGTAATTGTTCCCCGTGAATCTGAGTTTCGAAGGCGGTAGGCAGGTTGCGGACGTGCTCTGCCAGGGAGAATTCCTCGCTGGTTCGCAGAATGGAGAGTGGATCTAGGGAAACCAAATTCAGACCATTCCACTGGCCGTGGCCGTTGGCCGTCTGGAACCGCTGCAGCAGATACCAACGGAAAAATTCTACTTCATCGCCCAGGCGCAGCGCCAATTCGAAGTGCAGATGGGCGCGTTCTTTTTCGATCATGTAACCGGCAGCTGTGCGTCCCATCGTGCCCAGTGGATCTCCGGCCGATAGCCGTCGGCCGGGGACGATTTCGCTTTGGACGGAGGCCAGGTGGCCATAGAGGGAAAGCAGCGGCAGGGATAGTTCGTCGTGTTCCACCAGTACGTAAATTCCGTAGCTACTCCCATCTGGATCTCGATTTACGTAGGCGACCGTGCCATTTGCCACGGACCGGACCGTATCCGCCGGTTCCCCATCCCTGCGCCGTCGCAGAGGCCGAATGTCGATACCTCCGTGGAAACGGGTACCGTTCTCCCGCACCATGCCGAAGCCGCCATTTCCTCGAACGGTGCCGGCGCTCTGCAGATAGCGGGTCGGGTCTTGTACAAACCCGTTTTCCGTGGGCAATATAAATCTCTCGCCGCTGGCCCACGTCCACCGGCAGGATAGGACGAGCAGGGCCAACGAAAACCGCATCATAGCGCCAACTAGGCGATTCGCTCCACGATGAGCTCGCCCGGATTGGGACGTTTTGGGGCGAGCTTACAGGCGTTACGTAGGTACTCCAAAGCCGCCTCAAGGCTTTTTTCATCGTTGT
>JAIRTQ010000068.1 GCA_031254835.1 Puniceicoccales bacterium
TGGATCTGCCTTTCCTTGAGATTCTTTCATCACGAACCCTTTGATAGCGTTAATGGCCGTGCTCTTCCCGGCGCGAAATTCTGCAACGGCCTTGGGGCAGGCCTCGATGGCGCGTTGGCAGAGCTCCAGCAATGGTCCGTCGTCATCCCGTTTTTCCTGGGTGGATAAACCTTCCAAAAATTTGTCAAGGCCCGCTCGACTTCGGTAGGCCTCCGCGAGGGCGTTTTGGGCCGCCTGCTTGGAGACGTGTCCCGCCCCGACCGCTTTTGCCAATTTTCCCAGCTCTTCCGGTTGAATACGAAAGTCTTTTTCCCCAACCAGAGCCATTTCGCGCAATAGGTCATTGACGATAAAATTTGCGACGGACTTTGGATCCTCTCCATTTGCGACGGCCGCCTCAAAGAAGTCGCCTAGGGGGCGGGACGAACAAAGCACGGATGTGAGCGTGTAGGGCAGGCCGAAACGCTCTTGGAAGCGCCGCTGGCGGTCGAATGGTCTTTCGGGAAGTGCCTTTCGCATGGGAAGAAGACGGTCTTCGCTCAGCCGCAGCGGAGGAATGTCCGGCTCCGGAAAATAACAATAGTCGTGGACCATTTCTTTGGCCCGCATGCTTTCAGACGTATTCCCTTTGGCATCCCAGCGGCGAGTTTCCTGGAGGACCTTTCCTCCGGCAGAAAGAATGCGCCTCTGTCGATTGGCTTCATAGGAAATGGCGTTGCGCACTCCTGAGATAGAGTTCAGATTCTTGTATTCTACGCGCGTGCCGAGCGGGCCATCATCCCTTTCGAGTTTCATGCTCACATTTACGTCGCAGCGCATTTGGCCCTTCTCCATGTCACAGTCCGATACGGCGGCATAGGCCAAATGCATGCGTATGGAATTGAGGAATGCGGCCGCCTCTTCGGCCGAATGTAGCTCCGGCTCAGAGACGATCTCTGCCAACGGGACGCCGGCCCGGTTGAAATCCACCAGTGACAGGCCGCCGCCGTGGCTCAATTTCCCCACGTCCTCTTCAAGGTGGATGCGGTTGAGCCGTACTTTTTTATGCATTCCCTGGATGTTGCGGGCGGGGCCGGGCAGTTCAATTTCCACGGCGCCGCCGAGACAGATCGGGTACTCCTGCTGAGTGATTTGGTAATTTTTTGGGTTATCTGGGTAAAAGTAATTTTTCCTGTCCCAGCGGCACGTTTCCGCTATGGCGCAGTCGAATAGCATGCCGGCCCGAACGACTTGGAAGATAGCTTCCCAATTGAGTACCGGCAGCGCTCCCGGCAAACCGAGAACGGTCGGGTCCGTAGCGCAATTGGGCTCCTCGCCGAAACAGCAGCGAGAGCGAGAGAAGGCCTTTGTTTTAGTCCGTAGCTGCACGTGAACTTCCAACCCGATCGATGCCTCAAAGTCCATAGCCACTGCGGTGAGCCTAGAGAGTTCTCCTCGCCTTCGGCAAGCACCATTCTGCTCTTTTTGTGGCCGCGGTTGGGCCGCAGAAGATGAGCGGGAGACCTTCTTTCTTTGCGTGAGCGAAGGACGTGTCTTCGCCGTGAAATTCGCTTGGCGCAGCAATTTTTTGCCATAAACTCAGCCACCAGGCGGTTTTCTCTTGGACATTTGGGCATTGGCATGGTTGGAAGGGAGGGGCACAGGAAGAATTTACGTAAACGCTTCCTGCAAAGCGGATTAACCGCCTTATTGCCCCATGAGGCAATAGAACTGTTGCTCACTTACTGTATTCCACGTCGTGATGTTAAGCCGCAAGCCCATGAATTGATCGGTAGGTTTGGCTCGCTTGCCAATGTCTTGGACGCGCAAGGGGAAGAACTTCTCCGCGTCGTTGGCATCGGCCCGCAGGCCACTCAGTTTCTAGCGCTAATTAGGGCCGTCGCCCACGCCTACTGGGAGCAGAAATCTCTCCGTTCCGAACACTCTACTGGGACGCGGGCGCTGCAAGAGCTGGCTGAATTTTGGCGCGTTCGCTTGCGGGGCGAACGAGAGGAGCACATGGAAGTTGCTTTTTGGAATGAAAATCACCTACTTCCGGATGGTGTGGAGCGGCTGGCATCGGGTATGGCCAGCTCCGTCGCCGCGTTGCCCGGGCAACTCCTGTGCGCCGTTCTGCGGCGCCACTGTTCGGCCATAGTCCTTTGTCACAACCATCCTAACGGCGTTCGACTGCCCTCCGAACACGACGAACGGCTTACCCGCGCCGTTCAACTAACGCTACAAACCATTGGCGTTCAACTACTCGATCATTTTGTCGTTGCCGACGGCCATGTGTTTTCCATTAGTAAAGGTCGGGAGATGGATTAGGTTTCCGGGAGGTGGTGCAATTGTTTTCGGCAAGACTATTGCCCACGCCTCAGCCCTTCGAGCCGGAGGGAAGGATTTCCCCCTTTACAGTGCTAAGAAAACAAAAAAGGTTTAACCATGGCCCATGTCGTAGATAATTTTTTGAAGCTATTTTTCATTTCTTCACCTGCCTCAGCCATAGCCATTCTCTTAGCTTTGACCGCCCGACACAGCACAGGGCAACGCATCAGAGCGGCTGCCATAGCCTGCATCGTAGCCATTTGCGTGCTTTTTTGCATTGCATGCGTAGGCCCCCTTTTTTTTCAGTTCTTCGGCATTTCTTTGCAGGCCTTCAAAGTTGCCGGTGGGCTTTTCCTGGTCTACATCGGGATGGCCACAGTGTTTAGCGAAAGTGACGCGGGACCTTCCGGATCGGATGGTCCACCGCCCGGTATCATGTCTTTTGCCATTACGCCTCTCGCCGTACCATTGATCTGTGGGCCTGGCATGATTTCGACCGTTTTTCTCTTGGGCGGGGATCTCCCTGGAGTTTTTGGTGCATTGAGTCTTTGCCTTTCCATCCTACTGGCCCTTGGATCTTTGCTTGTTTGTCTCGGGATCTGCGCCAAGTGCGCTGAGCGGATCCCACCCTTTGTGCTTACCTTGGCGACGAAACTTACAGGAATTTACATTGTCGCGATAGGAATGCTCACTTTCTGTGGCGGTTTGGCGCTTTTTTTAGAACGGGGCTGCTGACCAGCCTAGCATTCTGTGGGCTAATTTGAAGTGCCTTTTCGGCATTCTTCGTACGCCTACTTTGGCGTACCGGCGACGTTTTGTGCGTTTATGATTTCCGCCGGCGTGGCGACGGCCGTGCCGAGTTTACTGATAACGATTCTGGCGGCCGTGTTGGCGCAGCGAATCGCATCCTCCAAGGGGCTTCCTCCAGCCAAGCCGACGGAAATGACGGCGATGACCGTATCGCCAGCGCCGGACACGTCGTAGACTTCTTGGGGTTTGGTAGGCACACATTTGACCGGCTGTCCGTCTTGGGCGTAGTACATGCCGGCTGGACCAAGCGTAATGACCAGGTACTTGGGCTTGTACTTGGCACAAATTTTTCTGCAGACGACATCCCAATCGGGATTTTCTGTGTCGTAGGGGTCGAGGCCGGCCATGCTGAGAGCTTCGCTGGCATTTGGCGTAAGCAAGTCCACCGCAGAATATTGCAATGGCCTGCTGGGCTTGGGATCCGCCGCTATGAAACAGCCCTGCTCTTTGGCGAATTTTATAACTTTGTTTACAACCGCCTGCGTGAGTGTGCCTTTCGCGTAATCGGAAAGAATCAGGATGTCTGCCCGCTTTAAGGCCCGCTCCAGCACTTCCAGCTGCGCTTCGCGGGTAACGGCATAGGCATTCGCCGATTGCTCGCGATCGATGCGACAGACCTGCTGCCGGCCGGCTACGATGCGAGTTTTACTAATCGTAGGCACCGTAAGATCGCGAAATCCGGCATCTAAGAGAATATTGTTCTCAGTTAAAAGATTTTGCAGCCGATCACCCTGCGGATCCTTTCCGATACGGCCCGCTACCTCCGTCATCGTGCCTAGGGCGGCGAGGTTTCGCGCCACGTTGGCGGCACCGCCCAGGAGCCAATGGTCTTCTCGGGCAAGAATTACAGGTACCGGCGCTTCCGGCGAGAGGCGATGGGCGTCCCCAATAATATAATGGTCCAACATCAAATCGCCGAAAACGAGCGCCCGCAGCCCACTGGCACGATTTAGAATCGTTTGCATGCGTCCGTAAGTGTGTGAAGTTTTTGCAAACTTCAACCTATTTTTAAATTTCGCCGGCGCTTGCCGTTGCGCTCGGCCATCGATCGAAGGCCCGTTTCCCAAAATCGGCCGCCGAAAAATCTTCGGCACCGGCTGCGCTCCATCCCCATGAGTCCGAGCGACAATGAGACCCTGCCAGTCCCATAGGAGCAGAATCAGCCGTCGGCGGCCGTCACATGACGGGAGTAAAGCATAACTTCCGTCATGAGAACCTTTTATCAGCTTACGAGAATCGCAATTTCAGGCAAAGTTCGAGTGTGCCAAAGAAATTTCTGCCCAAGCCGGCAGGTAAAAAATATTGATTTCGCTAAAAATATAGCAATTCCGCTGCCAATGGGCCGTCAGATTGTTCCGATTAGTAAAATCGAGGATGCGCTTTTGCTATCGCAAACAGCTTGCTCCCTAGAAAAGCTGCATATTTTTAATGAAAGCCTCATCTATGACGAACGGCTGCCACAGCCTTGGGAGGCATGCGCGCCGGAGCTGCTCTGTCCGGAGGAGGCGGCTCGCAGGGCGGGAATTTACGGAAATTCGCCGGCTTTACGCGCGCTTTTGGGACGCTTGCACGCCTTGGCGCAAAATCGGGCACCCGTCCTTTTTACCGGCACGCCAGGTTCCGGGAAACGAACGTTCGCTGCTCTCCTTCACTATCTTACATCGCTTGGCACGACGACGCATTGCACCATCGATTGTCGTGAGCTTAACGTGTTTCTTGGCGAACCGCAGGCGCTGGATGATCTGCTCCAATCTTTAAGGTCCAAATTGAGACCTACCCTCACCGTATTGTACCCCGAGTCGTTACCTAAAAAGGCACGGCATAAGTTTTTCAATTTAATCGCGACCGACGACGGGACGGTTCGTTTCCAGGTCTCCGTAGGTCGGTCCTCATTGGCCGGTTTTTTGCGTGGCATGCCGCCTGCCGCCCGCGCCCTGTTGCGTGCACAAATGGTAGAAGTGCCAAGTCTGCGTGCGCGCCGCGAAGATTTAAAATTTCATGTGCTTGCAAAATTGGGCGAGATCAACGGTCGCTCCGGCATACCGAAACAAATCGGTGCTGTCGCCCTGGATCGGCTCGTCGACTACGATTTTGCGGACAATTTTCATGGCCTTTTCCGCACGTTGGAGTGGCTTCACGCGACCCAATTGGGCGTTCTCAACTTCGATGAGACGCTGGTGCGGGCCAGCAATCATCCTTCGGCAGAAAGCCTCGACTCGCCAATCCTAGGAAAAGGTTTTCGCCTGGAAAGCTATTTACGGTCGGTGCGAGAAAAGCTGCTACGGGAAGCGCTGCGGCGGAATTGGAATAATTTCTCTCAGGCGGCGAGACTGTTGGGCATATCGCCGCAGGCGGTGAGTAAATTTGTAAAAAATTTTATGTCCGCTTCTAAGGTCCAAACGGCACCAAAGCGGTGAAGTTCTCGTCTAAAAAACGCAAGAGTAGCATGAGTTTCCCATTGTCCTGCCGCGCTAGGGAAAATTCCGCAACATTTTCCAAAAATACCGTTTGCCGATCTAAAATCGCTTCTGCAACGGGGTCGTCCGATTCAAGAAGTAGCCGATGAAGGCTGCCGCTCCGCCGATCCAGCCGGTAGGCACAGCGGGAAGGCTGGCCTTTTCGGGTCCAAACCACGCCGTCCGGAAGAAAAAAAATAGAGCCGGCGACGGCAGCGAGTAGGTCATCTTCCAGCTGATGAATCAGCCTGGATCGTTCCAGTGTTCGCACCATCTCACTGGCCGTGCCGGAGAAACGTTTTTCTGTGCGTCGGAAAACGGACGTCGCTGCGACGAACAGTGCAAAGAACAGGGAAAGGGCGAGTAAAAATTCGAGCAGCGTGAATCCTGCCATTCGACTGCGATTCATGGGTTTTTACATGGGGAAAATAGGTGAACGGGCAATTAAAGAGAAGAAGCACCTAAAAGCGTTGTGTTGAAAATGAGTCCACCTAGACGGTGTGCATTATGGCGATCCGTAGGGTGGGACATCCGCTTGCCGCATTTCTACTCAGCACGTCGATTTTTAGTCCTCTTCGGGCGGGGCAGTGGGAAGGCACCCGGCAAGGGTTCTCTATGTCCGGGGAAAGCGTTTTACTGCAGATAGATGATGGCACTTATTTGGCGGCAGATCGCCTCTACTACGAGGCGGGAGCTGTCGGCGCGGAGGGCGCCGTACGCCTAAATCGTGGTCAAGATCTTTTGCTCGCCGAGAAATTGCGCTATGCGTTCGACGAGCAAAATTTTTCTGGTGAAAAAATTCGCTTCCGCGTGAAAAATTTCTACGTACGAGGGGAATCGGTCGAAGGCAGCGTCGGCGGTCGTTGGACCGTTTTTCGCGGCGGACGGGCTTACCGGGGCGAGCCGGGGAGCTGTTCGCCCAATTTTCTAGCCGAAACCATTTCGCTAACGGGCGATGGCGTAGTGCGGCTGGAGCAGGTTGACATCTGTTTGGGCAAACGGCGCCTGCTCACCGTCCCCCACTGGAATCAAAAACTATGCCAATTTCCCATTCAAATGAAGTCCAAATGTGGACACCGGACTGATTTAGGCTTCTATGGCCGCTACGGTCTGTCCTGTGCCGTCACGCCACAATTACGCCTTTTCGCCGACGCGGACTGCTACAGCGCGCGAGGACTGCTCTTAGAGCCCGGCTTCCGATGGGAAGGCCCTTTTGGGGGGCAAGATGCTCATTGGGAACTATCTGGCGGATGGATTCGCGATCGCGGAATTGTGCTCCAAAATTTTTTTGGCAGGCCGATTGGCTCCAGGCGAAGTTTTTTGGAAGGGTCATATCGACAA
>JAIRTQ010000005.1 GCA_031254835.1 Puniceicoccales bacterium
GCAGCCGGTTCTGCCGTAGTGGCCCGCCTGCTGCACTTTCCTCTTCTACTCTCCTATATTCTTGGAGGGATCGCACTTAATTTTGGCATAAACGGCACATCGGTCATACATGCCCAAGGCACAATACATCAGATCAGCGAATTGGGCGTAATTTTTCTCATGTTTTACATGGGACTGGAGTTCGACCTGCGTAAGCTGCGGCAGCTGTTTGGTCCCGTCATTATTGCACTCGTCTTCCAAACCTTATTCATGATTTTTTTAGGCAGTGCGATCGCTCCGTTATTGGGCTGGGGTGGGCTAAATGGCCTCTTCCTGGGCGGACTTTTGGCCATCAGCTCTACGATGATCGCTGTCCCCGTGCTGGCGGAGCAGGGCGCGCTGCAGAAAAACTTCGCCCGCTTGGCTATGGGTCTTCTGATATTCGAAGACATCCTAGCGGTCATGCTGTTGGTTGTTCTTTCCGGTATTGCCATCACCGGCTACTTCGACTGGGACGCCGTCGGCCGCATCACCTTTTTCGTCGGCGCCTTCGTGCTGTCCATTTTCTTCTTGGGCCGGCTTTCCATGCCACTTTTTATCCGCATGGTAAAAAAATTTCGCTCGGAAGAATTTTTTACGGTCGTCGTCGTTGGCGTTCTGCTCGCCATTGGCCTGCTGGCGGAGGCGGCCCACTTTTCCACGGCACTCGGTGCCTTTCTAGCCGGCGCCATTTTTTGCGGCACGGAAATTGCTGAAGCCGTCGAAGAGAACATGCGTCCCATCCGTACGCTCTTCACGGCCATTTTCTTCCTCTCCACCGGCCTGTCCGTGAACCTGGGCCAGCTGGCAACCTGCGCCGGCCCCATCCTCCTGCTTACCTTTCTCGTTTTCGTTATAAAGGTGTTAGCTTGTTTTCTCGGATTCTTTTTGAGTGGCCAGAGCGGGGAGGACAGCTTCCGAGCGCCCATGGCCACGGCCCAGATCGGCGAGTTTAGTTTTGTCATCGCTTCGCTCGGCACTTCTCTTGGAGTAACTAACAACGGTCTACTCAGCCTGGCCATCGGCGTGTCCCTAGGTACTGCCTTCTGCACAGCCCTTTTAAGCCCTCGAGCCGGGACAATTTTTCGATTTCTTCTCCGCATTTGGCCTAAGTCCCTACTAAAATTCGGCCGCATCTACCGGGAAACGTTGACCGCGGTCATTCTCCGCTTCTCTCAGAACAGGTCTCTCAACTTTGCCATGCGGCCGCTTGTGTACATCGTGATAAATGCGCTGCTTTTTTTCTCACTGCTGACGCTTGCCTCCTATGCGGTTCGATTCATAGATCACGTTGCGTTCATGGACTACCTGGACTTGCACTTGTCGCTAGCCGTTTGGGCCGTTACCGCTCTGATTTCTTTGCCGCTCATCACGGCGCTAGTACGGCAGGTCAACATTCTCTTCGTCGGCCTTGTCGAGAATTCCCTCCTTTCCATCCGCGAAAAATCTAAAACCTTCCTCCTCGGCCGGTTGAGCGGCGTATTTCAGACGGCCATCTTTTCTTTCCTTCTGCTCCTTCTCGGCGGCATTTTCCTCTCCGTTGCTGCGCCGACCCTCCCGCGGGGCGTGCCTCTCTACGTCTTCCTTCTGCTATTGCTGCTGGCCGGCTTCCTCTTCCGCCGCCGCATGGTGCAGGTCAACAACCGTCTAGAGGGCTACTTCGTGGCCACCTTCAGTCGCGACATTCACTCGCAAATGGCCAGCCAGAGGAAGTCCCTACTGAAAAAGCTCTCGGCCCAGTCCATCGAAGATCTGGACATGCTGGAGGTGTCCCTTCTCGAGGAAAACTGCGGCTGCTACCTCCCGATCAGAGACCTGTCTCTACGGGAACGCTTTGGAGTTAGCATCGTCGCTCTTCGGCACCGCAGCCACCTGCTCTTTTCTCCGCCGGCCGATTGCATGCTACTTCCCGGCACCAGCCTCGTTCTGATCGGCCATCGGGACTCGCTGGAGCTGGCCCGCAGCTACTTCGCCACGCCGGCTGTCCAGAGCGAGGAAATCGGCGATGAGCTGGAGGCCGTTGAGATTGCCTGCCTGCCGCTCCATGTTCGCCACGGCCTGGTGGGGCAAACTTTGGCAGAGAGTCAATTGCGTAAAAAATTTCGAGTTACCGTCGTAAAGATCCTGCGGAAAGCGGGACCGGTTCCCATGCCGTCCCCCGACGAAGTTCTGCGAAATGACGATGTGCTGGTTTTGGCCGGCGAGGAAAGTGCCATTCGCCGCATGCAGGGACAGTTTGACTGTCTGTCCGTGGCAGAAGTTTGAACCAAATCCGGCAAACTGGAACGCAGTAGTCCTTAAGATGGAGTGTTCTGTCGCTGTCGGCTGCCGGAAGTGGGGCGATCGGCAAAACCCGTTGACGGACTGCAATTTTAGCCGTAGAAAAGCCCGTGGTGTCCCATAGTGGCGAAAGGCCTGCCCAAAGGCCATCTCGACCGGCCGAATGGCCAAAGCGGCGTCTGCGCGGCATTGCCTACGGCTGCCTGGCCATCCTGCTGCTGGTGGCCCTATTGGGTTACGATCCGGCCCAGTGCCCTTGGCTCAGCACGATGGCCGCCGCTCCGAATGGCCCCCACAACCCCATCGGCACCTTTGGACTGTCGATCACCTTCGGCGGCCTATCCACCTTCGGTCTATCCTACCTGCTAATCCCCGGCTTCCTCCTCCGTTCTAGCCATTGTCATATTTTTCGCAACAGTCGCCCCATGGGTCGGGGCCGATTCCGGGCGATGATTCTCGCCCTTGCCCTCGGCCCGATCTTTCTCGCCCAGCTACAGAGCGGCTTCGCCTTTCTCCGCTGCCAATTTTTGGAGCGCTTTTTTCTGGACGGCCTTGGCGGTTGGATCGGAGATATCGCCTACACCTACATTTTTTTTGCGCCGCTCGGTAGCGCCGGGACGGCCCTGGTAGTCGCCGTTCCATTTTTTCTTGCCCTCTGGTGCGTATTTACCGGGAAAAATTCCCTATCGGAAGCCATGGAAGGGCTACTGGAAAAACTGAACCGCTTCCTACACAGCCTCTTTCGCCTTCCCCGGCGACTGCTCACATTCCCTTTCGGTCGCAAAAAAACGGCGGGACCGAGTGCCTTTGAGCTGCTGGAGGAAGTGAAAAACAGTCTGCCCATTGCCGGAGCGGATGGGAGCGAAATTTTGGAAGAGTTGGATTCCGTAGACGATGCGCTGTTGGCGATGAAAAAGGGCCCCATGCAAGGGGAACTCTTCGAAAAAGGATCCTTCGGCCGGTCCATTTCGGCCGAGCCCTACGTCTTTCCGTCCCTGGACCTGCTCGATAATCCCGGGGAAGGCGGCGACGGCGGCGTGGCGCGGGACGTGCTGGCACTGGAACTGCGGGAGGCACTGGAGCAGTTCGGCGTGGAGGTTGAGATCGGCGAGATCCAGTCAGGGCCCGTCATCACCCGCTTCGAGGTGCTGCCCGCGCCCGGCGTTCGGGTGGAAAAAATCGTCTCCCTCGACAAGAACATCGCGCTCACCCTGCGGGCCCCGTCGGTCAGGATTTTAGCTCCCGTGCCCGGGAAGAACTGCGTCGGCATCGAAGTTCCTAACGTCCAGCCCGTTCCCGTCTGCCTGCGGGGGATTTTGGAATCGGAAGAATGGCGCAATAAGACGGCCGAGATCCCCATTGTCCTCGGCCGTGGCGTGACCGGAGAGCCGCTCATCGCCGACCTGGCCCGCATGCCGCACCTGCTCATCGCCGGCGCCACCGGTTCCGGAAAGACGGTCTGCATCAATTCCATCCTGGCCTCCTTCCTCTTCCACGCCTCGCCGGAGGACCTGCGGCTCATCCTGGTGGATCCGAAAATCGTAGAAATGCAGGTTTATAATCGCCTGCCGCACATGCTACTGCCCACCTTGACGGACCCTAAAAAAGTTCCCAATGCGCTCCGCTGGCGTATCGGCACTATGGAGTGGCGCTACCATCTCTTTGCCAGCGTGGGGGTACGGAACATCGCCGGCTTCAACGGAAAGGTCACCCGTACGCGGGAAGAGATGGAGCGGGCCGACGCCCTCGAGAAGGAGCTCTCTCCAGAAGAGCGGGCCGCCATGGCGACCGTGCGGTCCGGCCGACGGGAAGTGGCCGCCGTGCCCCAGCAGAAATTGCCCTACATCGTCTGCGTCATCGACGAGCTGGCTGACCTGATGCTTGTCGCCCCCGACGACATCGAGAATTCCGTCACCCGTCTCGCCCAGCTGGCCCGGGCCGCCGGCATCCACCTCATCTTGGCCACCCAGCGGCCGTCGGTGAACGTCATCACGGGCGTAATCAAAGCCAACCTGCCCAGCCGCATCGCCTTCAAGGTAGCGTCTAAGGTGGACAGCCGCACAATCTTAGACGCCAACGGCGCAGACAGCCTCCTGGGCCGCGGCGACATGCTCTTTCTGCCGCCGGGCGCCTTCTCTCTTCAACGGGCTCAGGGAGCTTGGGTGAGCGACGAGGAAATCAACCGGGTCGTGGACTTTCTGGCCCGAGGAGGCCCTCCCCACTTCGATCGACAGGCCATGGCCTTCGTGGAGAGCCCGGAATCGGCAGCTGGGTCGCCGCCAGGTGCGTGAAGCGACGCGAAGGTTGAACTGCTTAGCTCTTCTGCACGTTTCCGGCCTTCACATGGAGATAATCGATTATGGCTTTCCCGATGACGAACGGATGGGACTTGGCCGTACTTTCGGCGACCTGCTTCCGAATAAGATCCTCTATCGTGTTCATAATGTCCTTAAATTCCTTCGTCGATCGGATCGAGGCGGGGATACTCGTTTTATTGGCCATCAGAATGGCCTTCACAATGGCGGCTGGGAACGTTTTCATGCTGGAATCTTTCTTAATTGCCGCTGTGAAAACCTTCACTAGATCACCTTCTTCAGGAATTTTGATTTTGACGGCTGCGTCAGGTAGGGTGACAGACTGCAAGTTACGGACCGCTATCTCTAAACTGGCATTCAGCTGGGGAGCAAGAAGTTCTGCGCAGTTGCCGGAAAATTTTTCGGCCATGAGCGCCGCAAGGCCTTTTCGGGAAAAAATATCGTCTAAAACAGCCACAAAACCGGCACCGAGTCCAGATGCATCCGCCCCTGCCTGCTCTTCGTACTTTCGAGCGTTAGCCTTGAGAAATTCCACGAGACGGCTGCCAAGAACAGCCCCATAGCGCTGCGTCGCACGGCACTGTCGCAAAAACTCCTTCTGGGTGCCGATCGGACTCTCACTGCCCCACTTCTGCTTATCAGTCGCCAACTCTTTCCATGCCCGATCCACCACGTCAGACGCGACAGATTCCTCATTCAGTCCAAGCGAAGTTGCTAATAGACGAAGGAATTCTTCGGCGTGCTTGCTATAACCGATGAAGAACGGCAACTGCCGCGCCATGAAGGCATCGATTTCGCTGCTTTCCTCGCCATCCGGAAAGAAGGAACCACGGACCGCATCGTACGGTTTTAATGCCGAGTCCAAATTCAGCTTATCCGCCACAAATTTAACATCCTTAGTCAAGAGTGGGATGCAGTTCACGAGGAAACGGAACGACCTGGTGGGCGAAAAAATTCCTATAAGCGTGGCACACAAAACACTAAACGGGCATAAAAATGCCCTGCGAGACAATCCGCTATCGGCATCCGACTTTGTGCCGCATTGCGAGCGAACGACCTGCACGACGGAAAGCGCGGCGCCGCCAACAAAAAGGACCGGAAGAAAGAAAAGAGAGGCGACGATGGACACGGCTCGCCAGACGCCCGGAGCGGCCTTTATCATCTTCTGTTGGTTTGAGTTCAGGTTAAGTGGACCACCTTTGGAGAAATCTGCCTTGGTCACTGCGCACAGCATTATCGCAATATCGGAAATGAACGCATCCTTCGACCTCCCGCATATTAGCGGGTCAACGGATGGAGGTTTCGCGCTAGTCGTAACTTGTATAGCAGTTCCCATGATCCTTCCCAATTATCCAGCGTGTCAGTGAATGTCAAGCGTAAAATTGAAAGTGAGAAAAGCGAGAAAAGAGAATTCTTTGTGAAAATTTAGAGCGCCCACTTTTTCTTGTTCGCCGAAATTCCACTCTTGACGGTTCTCGCCGGCAAGCCATCAGAAGGGCGAGGGGAAGGCATTCGCTCGCCGGCTTGCCGGCGAGAGGAAAGTCCGGACATCACAGGGCAGGACTCCCGATGAAAGTCGGGGAGGGGTGTAGGAATGCGCTCCGACGGCCAGTGTCACAGAAAAAAAACCGCCTGCGCAAGCGGGTAAGGGTGAAATGGTGGGGTAAGGGCCCACCGCGCCGGCGAGTGATCCCGGTGGCAAGATAAACCCAGTCCGATGCAAGGCAGAATAGGGAGCCGGGTGGCCCGCCCGACGGCTCCGGGTATGCTGCACCGGCGGATTTTTGCGGATCCGCTGGAGTCTCCTTCGGGAGGCTAGATGAATGGATGCCATGGCCTACAGGGGCCGTAACAGAATCCGGCTTACCCCTCAACGATAGGCGAAATCATAGGGCCTAGCTGTCTTTGGCGCAAAATTCGTGCACGGCCTCTTTGCCCTTAAAAATGGCGT
>JAIRTQ010000017.1 GCA_031254835.1 Puniceicoccales bacterium
CGAATCGGTCCGCGTGCGAATAGTGCTGGAGCAGATCGAAAAGGCCATCCTGGCACCGGAGGCGGGGGTGGGATCCAGCAAGGAGGGCAGCTACGTCTTTGTGGTGGATGAGAACAACCTGGCGGAGCTGCGGCCCGTGCGACTGGGGCAAATGCATGGGGCTCAGGTGATCTTCGAGCGAGGCGTTGCCGCGGGCGATCGGGTGGTCGTCGAGGGCCAGTTTCTCCTGGCGCCCAAGACGCGGGTAGCCATCGTCCCAGACGGTCCGGCCCAGGCGTTTCCTAAGAAGCAGGCAGGCACGAACTAAGATGAAAAGTATCTCCGAGCCCTTCATCCGTCGGCCGGTTGTGACGGTCCTGCTGGCCCTCGCCGTGGCCGTCGTTGGCGTATTTTGCTATAGACAGCTTCCGGTAAGTGACCTCCCAACGGTAGCCTATCCGGTCATCTCGGTGCAAACCGCTTTCCCCGGCATGGATCCGGAGACTATGGCGGCCAATGTCGCCACGCCGCTGGAGAAGGAATTTTTGAAGATCCAGGGGTTGGACATGGTCACGTCGACTAATCTGCTGGGCATGAGCAGCATCACCCTGCAGTTTTCCATGAGCCGGGACATCGATTCCGCCGCCGGCGACGTGCAGCGGGCCATCCAGCGGGCCATGGGCAGCCTGCCACCGGACCTGCCAGCCCAGCCCACCTTCGCAAAGGCGGACCCAAATAGCCATCCCATCTTCTTTATTGCGCTCGGCAGTGGCACTCTCCCCATGGGCCAACTCTACGACTATGCCACCAACAACATTGCTCAACGCTTCAACACCGTAAGCGGCGTGTCGCAGACGGACGTCTATGGGGCGAGGCGGGCCGTGCGCATTGCCGTAGACCCGGCCAAGCTCTACGCCCGCGGGCTCACGATGACGGACGTGGCCCAGAAAATTCAGCAGGCCACCGCCACTGTTTCCGCCGGCTCCATCCGCGGCGACGGCCGCGACTGGGTCATTAGGCCGGATGGGCAGCTGGACGAAGCCAACGATTACGGTGCCATAGTGTTAGCCATTCGAGAGGGTCTGCCGATCCATCTGCGGGATGTGGCCGACTGCTTTGAGGGGCTGGAGTCCAGCACGATTAATGCATCCTTTTGGATGCGGGAGCGGGGCAGCTGCGAAGCGGTGATGTTGGCCGTAACTCGAGCGGCCAGCGCCAACACGGTGGCAGTGTCGAGAGATTTACGCGCCCTTCTTCCGGAAATTCAAAAGGAACTGCCCGATTCCGTATTTCTTCGCACAATCTACGATAGCTCGGAGCGCATCATCCAGTCCATTGACGATGTGCAGGAGACTCTGCTCATTGCCTTTGCGCTGGTAGCGCTGGTTATTTTTTTATTTTTGGGCCGGCTGCGGGACACGCTCATCCCGATCGTGGCTCTCCCCCTCTCCTTCCTGATCCTGTTTATCGCCATGTGGATGCTAGGGTTCAGCTTGGACACGCTGTCGATGATGGCCATGACCCTCTCCGTCGGCTTTCTGGTCGATGACGCCATCGTGTTTTTGGAGAACATGGTGCGACGCATGCAGAAGCGGAAGGAGTTCCCAGCCGAAGCGGCCTCCAACGGCGCCGGCGAGATCGCCGCAACGATCGTCTCCATGACCCTCTCGCTGCTGTGTATCTTCCTGCCGCTTTTATTTTTGGGCGGGCAGGTGGGACGCGTGTTCCACGAATTCGCAGTCGTTATCGTCGTGGCCACGCTGGCATCGGGGGTTGTCTCTCTCACGGTCACGCCGCTCATGTGCGCCCGCATGATCAGCTTCCGCTCGGGGAGCGTAGAAGAGATGGCACCGGTGGAGGCTTTTGCTCACCGGCTGGAAGAGGCACTGCTTCACGTCTACGGCCGCGCCCTCGACTTCTTTTTGGACCGTCGCTGGATCGCCCTGTCCATCTGGGCGTTTTGTCTGGCCGGAACATTTCTTTCCTTCCGCCATTTGCCGAAAACCTTTCTCCCGGACGGCGATAGCGGCATGCTGCAGGGCGTCTTCATCGCCCAGGAAGGCGTGTCCCAGCGCCGCATGTCCGCCTATCAGGCGCAGGTAGACGGCACGATCCGTGCGAACCCGGCCGTGGACGCCGCGTTTTCCATCACCGGCTTTCCCGGCCTGCCCGCTAACCAGGGAATTGCCATGACCTTTCTGCGTCCGGCGAAAGAGCGAGCGGAAATCCATCTAGTGACCCAGCAGCTGTGGGACGGCCTGGCGTCGATCCCCGGCGCTATGGCCTTCGTGCAACCGGTTCCATCTTTGCGAATTCAGACCGGCACGGTCGGCGGTAGTCAGGGAAAGTACGCCTACACCATCACCGGCATCGAACGAGAAAAGGTCTGCGAAGCCGCCCAGCGGCTGATGGGCGCCCTGCGGGCCTACGGCGGCATCGCCTCCATCTCCAGCGACATGTTCCTGAGCACGCCGCAGGTGAACGTGCGGATGAATCGGGACCAGCTGTCCGGCTACGGCGGCACCGTTTTGGATTTGGAGCAACAGCTAAAAGCCGCCTATTCGGACAATTATGTCTATCTCATCAAAACGCCCATGCAGCAATATCGGGTGGTCCTTTCCGTAGCGGATGGCCAACGGGCTGCCATAGGCGACATGGACTTAGTTTACCCACACGGCCAGAACGGGCTCATCGACCCGTCCACCGCCTCCTCCCGTGACGTTTCTATGGGGCCACTCACCGTCAATCACACCAATAATTTCCCCTCCGCCACGATCTTTTTCAATCTCGCGCCCGATGTGGCTATCGGCGATGCGATGGACCACATCAATAGGGTTGTCGCCCAGGTCGTTCCAGCCGGCCTTTCCGGCGAATTCCGCGGGGAAGCGCAGGCCTTCGCCGAAACCTTTGCGGGCCTGAAGCTGCTCATATTTGCTGCCATATTCCTCACCTACATCATCTTGGGAATCCTCTACGAGAGCTACGCCTATCCCATCACCGTACTTTCCGCGCTGCCCGTGGCTGCCTTTGGCGGCTGCCTGACTCTCCTTTTATTCCGCCAGTCCCTCTCCCTCTACTCCTTCATCGGGCTCTTCATGTTGCTGGGCCTGGTCGAAAAGAACGGCATCATGATCGTCGACTTTGCCGTTCTGCGGCAACGGGAAGGAATGTCTCCGCGGGAGGCCATCCACGCCGCCTCTCTCCAGCGGCTGCGCCCCATCCTCATGACCACCCTTGCCATGGTCATGGGCGTAATTCCCATCTGTTTGGGCTGGGGCGCTGACGGCAGTTGCCGCAGATCACTGGGCCTGGTGGTCGCCGGCGGAATGATTTTTGCCCAAATGATAACTCTTTTCGTCACCCCGGTCATCCATCTTTATCTGGAAGCATTTCAGTCGAAGGTATTGGACAAGATTCCGCTTTTTCACCGAGGTGACGCCGATCATGCGAATTCTAAAAAAAGCAAGGGGATAGCCGGTGAATCTTAGTCATTATGACTATTGTCGAATGAAACTTTCGCCTTGATTTTCCATGAATAATGAATGGTTAGTTGGCCAAATCATGGAGCAAAGATGCAAAATAACAGCAGATCTCACATGCATGAGATCCGCTATGCCTGAGAATGGAATATTTAAAGCAATTTGCTTAAAGGCGAAAGAAAACCTTGGGGCCGAAGGGGAACTCATTCCTGGGCCCATGAGATTGTTTGTCGTAGGCACTAACACCCGCCGCATAGACGTCGTCGCCGCCTTTCGTTGTGCTTTCGAAACGCGAATTATTGATAGCTATAGCGGCGAATGTGTCACCGTCTCACTGTTGCAGTATTTGAGGGTCTACTTTCCTGTGAGCTTTGGCTCCATGCTAATTTGCCTGCTTAGCGGAAAGCCATTCACGCTATCCATTCGGCCGGAGCTGCAGGAGGGAAATGCCGAAGTACGACAAATCGTAGTGTCTCCGGCACGCAGGTGGAGTGAGTTCTTGTCGGCAGCGTATGTAGATACGTGTCCGTCTCCACTTAATCGATTGCTGATCATGTCCATCGCAGAAGCGCGATTGGACGCAATAGCCCGCGATTTCACGTTTTTGGGAATGATGTACCAATTCATTTTAGCCTCGGTCGCTTCGATTATTCCCGCTCCAGACGGCAAAGCGCCGTATACCTTTCGAGAAGATGATCCAAGATCAATCGAACTCACTGCGGAGTTTATGGAAAATGGGCAGCGAATTGCTCAAGGCGTTTGGCCATTAAAACAAGAAATTTTTAGACACTTTCTGGAACGGGAAAATGTCTTAGACAGCGGGCAAATTGTTTGGGTTCTATCGCAAAGTGAGCGAATTGTCCAGGCACTCTTTGAAGGACCGGAAGCGGAAGAGCATAGACCCTACTACGCCTACGCAAGAATCGCAAACTGCGAAGTGGAAGGAGAGCAGGCGGTATTTGCCAAACTAATTACTAGGAGCACTGGCCAAGAACAGGATGGCGTCTATGTGAGGCCAGGCTTTTGGGGCAGGTTTCGCGCTTTGCTTACAGACTCTGTAAGTAGATTTCCGGGGAACAAATTCATGGTCACTGATGAGTGCATGGAGAAAATTAGAGCTCTAGCGGCAAGGCCGCAGTACTCCTTTGCGATTACGACTGGAACACATCTTCTAGATTGCGTCTGCGCACGCGTAAGGGTACATGCTGTCGGGCACATTGATTTTGGTCTTCCGCTCTGTGGGTCGGAACGGTGGATGTTTGGCGGTGAGAAAGGTGACTTCCAATTGTTAGCGGACGCCATGATGCAAAAATACGTGCCAGCCGACGGCAGATGCATTTTTATGACCAGCATGGAAAATGTTTCCCGTGATGCCCTCGAGCCAGGGCATCTGAGCCTCGCTGAGTTTAAATTTGCCGCCTAAAAAAAAAGCGACTGTAGAACAGCAAAGCTTACTTGGACGGAAGGGACAGAGCGTCCAGTTGCTCCGATAATGTTATATGTTGTCACAGAACTTTCTTTAGCGGAAAAGAGGCTGGGAGAATTCAGGGAACGTTTCTTCCTATGTCCAAGAGGCAAAAATTCCATGGAATTCCCAGGCATGAGAAAGGACGCGGCCAAGAAGAAAGTCCTTACCTTTTTGGCT
>JAIRTQ010000019.1 GCA_031254835.1 Puniceicoccales bacterium
AACGTAGTGCTCCCGTTGATCGTTGTCTAGCCATCCATCCGACAGAGCGCAGACTATCGCACTGCAGATTCCTACCGTCCCCAGAGAGCCGACCGGTTCGCCATAGGCCCACCCGCTGCCATCCTCCTGTAGGAGGAATGGGATTACACGCAAATAGCGCATCATGCAGGTGCGAAGAGCCGACAGCCGCCGTTCACGGACATCATTATTTATATGGCGCTGCAAAGTCTCTCGAATGAGGAGTAGCTGAAGGAGTCCGGAGGCGTCAAAGCGGCCCGCAGTGGAACCGGGCTCTGCCGTGTCCAAAAAACCGGCCGAAGGAGAAGACAATAGCTCTTTAAAATAGTCAGTAATCAGTTTTTCGGAATAGTTGGACGACGTAAAACCCATGCCGAAAGCCACCGTTGCTCGCACAATTTCATAGGGCTGTAGTGCGAGTGGGACGGAGCTCGATTCTTCCCGCAGCCATTGGCCGATGATTTTTCGGATAGATTCGGGAAATTGGGCCCACCCGTCGTTTCGGGCGACGTTCACCCCAAGGATCATCAGGGCGAGGGCGCCGTGGGCGCAGCCGGTCAAACACTCCGGACGGCAATGATGAAAAAACTGCCCGGCGATGCAACGGGCTGCCGCATCCACCAGATGGGTTTTGGGGACGCCCGGGCGACCGATGGTGGCGCAGAGGGCAAGCGCATGGGCCACCATGCCCGGCTGGAGATCCTTAGATGGGCTGGTTTGCCCCTGTTCTCGAATGTGCCCATCCTCCCCAACTTGCCCGACCCATAGGCTGGCGACGTGCTCAGCGATATCTCGACTCTGTTCCACAAAATTCCGCATTGATCCTCAAACGGCCGCATCCTCTGAATTCGCCCTACGTAGAGTCAAGGGCTTTTTCCGAGTTGCTGACTGGCTTTCTTTTCCATGCCCGTCATGCGCCCAACTCTTAAAATTCCTTAATTACGGGCTCGCAGATCAAATGCGATTTCCGTGGCAAAAAAGTCTATTGGGCCATTTCGGCGAGCCTATCGGCACTTCTCCCCTTGGGTCATGTTCCGGAAACGCGCACAATCTGTTCGTAAAAAATTGCCAGAAAATGCTTACAGCAAACATATTTCGCGTCAACAGGAATCACCGTAATGAACAAAGTGGACCTTCCTATCACAATCTACTGTCTGTATTGGGCTAATAGGGGAATTGAGTATTCCGATAATCCATTTTTCTTTCTTCGCGAAACCCGGCTTTTAGAAATAGAACGGACGCTGGCGACCCCATTCGGGCGATGTGGCGCTCTAGTCGACCTTTGCGTGGAATTTGGGAGACAGAGTGAAGGTTGGCGGGAAAGTTTTTTTAGGAAAGATTTCGATAGGGAAGAAACGCAGAAGGTCCGCAATGCGGTTTCGCTTCCCCTTTTGCCGCTCAATGAGCACTATGATGCTAACTATTTGACCGTGCCGTGCTTCCTGATAGTTGCAGCCGCTATGTAGCTAAGCAATTGTGGCTTGTAAATTGAATTTGTGGAAGAATTCCTAACTGTAATAAGTACAATCTACGGATAGGCCCCTAGTGAAGAAAAGTTCCAGTCCTCCGGCTATGAGAAGGTGGTTTTCGAAAAAAATGGTCATCGGCGGCCTCCTCTTTATCGTAGAAGGCCCAAAGGCCTATCCGAAGAAGAATAGTTTTGGCCGCCCTTTGCGAGCGTTGAGGGCGAAAGCCCGCCGGCGGCCGAGATTGGGCTGACTATTTGGTTGCTTCGAAGAAGCCGGGTGGCAGCATGCCTGGAAATTATGGACAGGGGCTATCCGTTCGACAAAATTGAGGCCAAGTGGCAAAAAATTTGGAAGGAGCGAGGGACTTTTCGAGCCATCGACGGCGACGATCGGCCCAAGTACTACGTGCTGGACATGTTTCCCTATCCATCCGGCGCGGGGCTGCACATCGGCCATCCGGAGGGCTATACGGCTTCCGACATTCTCGCCCGCTATCGGCGCGCTTGTGGCTATAACGTGCTGCACCCCATGGGCTGGGACGCTTTTGGGCTGCCGGCGGAGCAGCACGCTCTTCAGACTGGAGTCAGCCCCCAGATCAATACGGACCAGAACGTGGAGCGCTTTCGGGGCCAAATCCAGCGGATGGGCTTCGCCATCGACTGGGAGCGGGAAATTAATACTACCGACGAAAGCTACTACCGCTGGACCCAGTGGATTTTTCTCCAATTGGTCAAGCATGGCCTGGCCTTTGTGGATGAGAGGCCCGTCTGGTGGTGTCCGGAGTTGAAGGCGGTGCTGGCCAACGAGGAAGTGATCGGCGGTCGGTCGGAGCGGGGCAACCACCCGGTAGAGCGGCGGCATTTGCGCCAATGGGTGCTGCGCATTACCGCCTACGCAGACAGATTGCTGGACGGCCTGAAGGATCTGGACTGGCCCGATTCAACCAAACGGCAGCAGCAGGCCTGGATTGGCCGCTCGGAGGGTGTGGAAATCGAATTCGTCGTAGAAAATTCGTCGGAACGCGTCGTCGCCTACACAACCCGGGCAGACACGCTGATGGGGGTCACCTATCTGCTGTTGGCGCCAGAACATCCGCTGGTGGAAAAGATTACGCAGCCCACCCACATGGATGCGGTGGCCGACTATCGACAAGAAACAGCGAAGAAGGGAGATTTGGAGCGGACGGACCTGGCCAAAGGAAAATCTGGCACAGCCACGGGCGCCAACGGGATCCACCCGCTTACGGGCGAAAGGATCCCCATCTGGATCGCCGACTACGTTTTACCCAGCTACGGCACGGGGGCTGTCATGGCGGTGCCGGCCCACGACGAGCGGGACTACGAATTCGCCCAAAAATTTCAACTGCCCATACGGACAGTTGTTAGGCCCCAAGAAGGAGAAGTGAAACTGCCCTTCTGCGAAGCGGGAGTGCTTTGTAACTCGGGCGATGGGCTGGACGGGTTGAAGTCGGAGGCCGCCAAGAGGATAATTTTAAGCCGGCTCGAAGCGAAAGGCCTAGGTCGCGCTGCCGTAAAATATAAACTGCGGGACTGGCTCTTTTCCCGGCAGCGCTACTGGGGCGAGCCCATCCCCATTCTTTGGGTTAGAGAGGAGGACTACGGCGCCATCGTTCGGATAAAAAACTCGCCGTTTCTGGAGTTTCTGCCTGAGGAGCCCGTATTCTTCGAAGAATCGGACCGTAAATTTTATGCCATCCCGCTGCCATTCAACCAATTGCCGTTGATTTTGCCACCCGTTGAGGACTACAGGCCATCGGACGGCGGGGAAAGTCCTCTGTCGCGGGCGAATGGTTGGGTGGAGGTGGAAATTCACGGTTCGACCGGAGAAATCCGACCGGCCACAGGGCGGGCGGAAAGCGGCTGGTTCTCAGCCCGGCGGGAGACCAATACCATGCCGCAATGGGCCGGATCTTGCTGGTATCACCTGCGTTATCTTTCCCCCCACTGCGCAACGGCGGCCGTGGATCCGACGGCGGAGGCCTACTGGCGCTGCCCGGATTTTTACATTGGCGGGGCGGAGCACGCCGTCCTGCATCTGCTCTACGCCCGCTTTTGGCACCAGTTCCTCTACCACATCGGCGCCCTGACGACCGCCGAACCATATCCTAAACTTTTCCACCAAGGCATCATTCTCGGCGAAGACGGCAGCAAAATGTCCAAAAGCCGGGGCAACGTGGTCAACCCGGATCGGGTCATTGACGACCACGGAGCCGACGCGCTCCGCCTCTATGAGATGTTCCTCGGGCCGCTGGAGGCCATGAAGCCCTGGGATAGTAGGGGCATTTGTGGTATAACCCGCTTCCTGCAGCGCGTTTGGCGTTGGTTTTTGGATGAAAATGGCACCATTTCTTCGCGCTTTCAGGAGAAATTCGAAGAAATGGCGTCCGCCCAGTACCTTTTGCACTGCTCCATTAAAAAAGTACGGGACGACATCGAAAATCTGCGCTTCAATACGGCAATTTCGCAACTCATGGTGCTACTGAACCATCTGCAGGAACAGCCGAAGACCGCTTCGGAGACCGGCCGCATTTTTCTCCAGCTGTTGGCCCCTTTTGTCCCCCATATTGCCGAGGAGCTCTGGGAGCGAATGGGCCAGAAAAGCTCTATCGTGGAGACGCCATTCC
>JAIRTQ010000004.1 GCA_031254835.1 Puniceicoccales bacterium
ATGAGCCCGAACTGCCGCTGCCGGATGAGCCATCGCTGCCCACATCCTTGTCGGCAGTGACAGCAAACGGAAGGGGGAAAAGGGACCAAGATGGTGGATTATCTGACTTCTCAGGAGAGGGAATGTTCCCCTCGGGTTCTCCAATAAGCGTGGCGAGGAGTTGCGTGGTGTTCACGCTTATGGAAAATTTATAGCCGGGAACGCACAGGTTTTCCAGCCCTCCCCCAGTGCTGCTAGAATAGCTGCTCGATTTCTCAATAATTTCCTTGTCGCACTGAAGTAGGACAACCGACTCGCCCACCTCTAAACTTTGCAGCTTCCCGACTGCGCCAACGGCGATTTGATTTGCTCCACTACGAAGATACACGTTGCCGTATGGCACGTGCAATAGCACATCGCCCGACTGGATGTTTGTTGGCAGCAGGAACTGCAGCGTTCCGTTAAGGAAGATATCACCTGCGTTGATTTTGCTTACATTACTGTTACTATAGCTAGGCCAACTAGGCTCCGTACGAACCATCCCGCTTTCAATGGAAAAGCTTCTAGATAGCTGCTCATAGCCGATGCGCAGGGTTGCCGACTCGGCTAAGGTGAATGTGCCCCAGTTCTGCTCTTCGTTTTCGGTAAAATTTTCTTCGCCGGCGCCAAAGGAGGCACCGTTTTGTAGTACTAAGGTGCCGTAAGAGACCTTTGCGTAAGCATCAGCATCACCTTCTCCGAACCAGATCTCCGACGGGTATTTATCCAGCAGCACTGTGCCGCTATGTTCTTGCTCAGGATTAATTTCCAAGATGAGACTTGCGTTATTGATATTCCCTCGAATGGGATCATAGTAGTAGAAGGTATGGCCCGATTCCGCACCAATCCATATTGTGTTGCCGCCTTGGTCGTTGGCGAAAAAAATTCCTTCCTGGCGGTCGCCCGCGAAATTTCCTTGAAAGATCACATCGCCCGTTTTTGCGGCCAGCTTAGCATTAGCACGTATAAATAGCGCACCGCCGTAGCCACTACTAGCTGCTTGGTTTCCTAAAAAGTAGCTACCGCCCAAATCGCAAATCCCTTCGCCGCCAGAATTTACAAAATTATTCGAAACAAACAGCGCACCGCCATTGGAGGCACTATTCTTAGCAAAGACTGAAGAGCGGAGATCTCCGCAAAAATTCACACAGAAAACGGCTCCGCCCTTACCGAAGCAACTGTTGCCAACGAATAGGGACCTCAAAATTCCATTGCCGAGATTGCCATTACAGAAAAGCGCTCCACCGTCCGCCGCGCGAGAGGACGCACTTTCTCCTTCGAAGGCGATGTTCGCCACGCCATTTCCATCATCAGTAAAACTAAAAAAACCACAGGTGCTGCCGGCTTCCTTTTTCAGCAGCGTGTATAGCCCCTCACCTCCTTGCAGTGCAAGTTCTTTGCCGACAGCGACGGCACCGCTCTCAAAAATGAACACACTCTCCAGAAACAGAAGCGTATCACCATTGCTCGCGTTTTGAATGGCAGAGCTGATTCCCGATTCGGCGGGGCAGGTCCAAGCCACCTGACTTATACTGCCACTTCCGTGTGAAAGGCCCGAGCCCGCAAGGAAAATAATGCCCACTACTACGCCACACCGGCCCATGGGGCAGTCTGACCTGCCCATCGGCGACGCGCAAGAAGAAACATTCTACGCGAATTGCAAAACTCGGCCGACAAACTTCTCATCGGAAATTTTTCCGCTACCCCGCGGCGCCTTTGGCGCCGCGGGGTGGATAGGAGGTTGTAAAATTCCCTCCGTGGTGCTTTTCCTAGAATTCGTATCTCATTCGCAGGGAGCCGCCCTTCAATGAAGGTTGCGAAATTTCCACCCCCTCCGCCGTGCCGCGGGCGCCGCCGGAGAATTCTCGCTCGTAAAATGCTCCGCACCAGGGGTGCTAACTTCCAATGGGACGGGTAATCGAGCCGGCAGCCGAGCCGGGCTCGGTGGGAATTCAGCGGCCGGAAGAAAATTTCTTCCTCCTCAAACTTTTTGCCGTTCAGTCTGGAGTATGGACCTGCGCATCAGATGGATAGGGCCATCCGATTTCATGGATGTCCCCGCCGAAGGCTGCCCCAAAAATTGCGCAAAAAGTTAAACTGAGGCATAAAATGCTGCGCCCCACACAAATGCAGCGTAACGGCCGACGCGGACTATGCAAGAGAAAAATTTACAAAATCCCGCTGAGGTATGAAACAAGGTGCTTTCGCCCATTCGGGTCCATGCCTTCGCCCGACTCACTGGCAGCTGCCAAAAGCCCTTGACAGCGGCAAAGGCCCTACCCATGGATTTCCGTCGCCGCGCGGGTATGGTTTAATGGCAAAACCTCAGCCTTCCAAGCTGGTGATGTCGGTTCGATTCCGTCTACCCGCACCGGGGCAGATTCGTCCGGAGCGGCCGAGGGGAGAGATGGGGTGGCCACAAAAACCAAAAAGACGTTGGTAATTGCCGAGAAGCCAAGCGTGGCAAAGGATATCGCTCGGGTGCTGGGCGCCGAACGGAAGCGGGGGGACGCGCTGGAAAATGAACGCTATGTGGTGTCATCGGCCCTGGGCCATCTGGTGGAATTGGCCATGCCGGAAGATATTTCTCCCAGCCTGCGCCGCTGGACTCTCGATTCTCTGCCCATTCTGCCGGAAAAGTTCACTTTAAAAATGGGCGAACGCACCAAGGATCGCTTCGAGGATTTGGCCAGGTTGCTCAATTCCAGCGAAATTGAAGAAGTTATCAACGCCTGCGACTCCGGTCGGGAGGGAGAGCTGATTTTTTCCTACATCTACGAGCTGAGTGGGTCGAAAAAACCCTTCCGCCGCCTGTGGATGGTGTCCATGACGCGGGAAGGCATCCGCAGCGCCTTCGAGCAGCTCCGCTCCGCCGAAGAGATGGCACCGCTCCAGTCGGCCGCCCGCTGCCGCTCCGAGGCGGACTGGCTGGTGGGCATCAACGGCACTCGGGCGCTGACGGTCCGCATGTTTTCTTCCCGAAACGTGGCCTCCGTGGGCCGGGTGCAGACCCCCACGCTGGCCATGGTGGTGGAGCGGGATCGGGAAATTCGGAGCTTCCAGCCGGTTCCCTACTGGCGCGTCGTTGGGAAATTTTCCGTCTGCGAAGGCATCTACGAGGGCGCCTGGAAGCGGCCACTGCGGAAAGGGGAAGAGGAGACGGGCCGCGACCGCATTTTTTCGGAACAGGACGCCCGCGCGCTGCTAGAGTCGCTCCAGGAAGAAAGCCACGGCACGATAACGGAAAAAAAGAAGCGATCCAAACAGTCGCCGCCTAGACTCTACGACTTGACCACGCTCCAGCGAGAGGCCAATGGCCGTTTCGGCTTCTCCGCGGCCACCACGCTGAAAATCGCCCAGGCCCTCTACGAGGCCCACAAAGCCATCACCTACCCCCGCACGGACGCAAAGGCGCTGCCGGAGGACTATGGGCCCGTCTGCCTCGAGACGCTCGGCACGCTGGAGGGCGAGTACAAAATTTTTGCCGACCGCATTCTCACGGTCCACGGCGTAAAAGACAGCGATAGAAAAATTTTTAATAGCAAGGAGGTGTCCGACCACTTCGCCATCATCCCCACGCCGCAGCGACCTCCCGCCCTCAACGAAGTCGAAGAAAAAATCTACGACATGATCCTGCGGCGCTTTCTGGCGGTGTTCTATCCCCAGGCGGAGTATGACATTACCTCACGCGTAACCACGATCCGGGGACAGGATTTTTACTCGGAAGGGCGCCTCCTGGCCGTCCCAGGTTGGAAAGAGGTCTACGGCAAGGGGCAGACGGAAGAGACGGACCTGCTACCCAAGCTGGCGGACGACGATGGGACGCCGCCTCGGGCCGCTGTCGTGCAAATTGCTCTGTCGGAAGAAGCGACAAAGCCTCCGGCCCACTACTCGGAAGCCACTCTGCTGTTCGCCATGGAAACGGCAGGGCGATTGGTGAGGGACGAGGAATTGGCCGAAGCCATGCGGGAGAAGGGGTTAGGCACTCCCGCCACTCGGGCCCAGATCATCGATAACCTCATCAACGCCCAGTACATGGAGCGGGTGGAGCGCTCTCTGCGGGCCACGGCCAAGGCTGACGCACTCATGGAACTGCTGGCGGCCATGGGCATTGACGCACTTCGGAATCCGGCACTGACGGGCGAATGGGAGCACAAGCTGCGGCAGATTGAGCAGGGAAAATTCCAACGGGTGAAATTCATGGAAGAAATTGGGGCCTTCGCCGGCTCCATCGTGGAGCGAGTTAGGGCCTTCGACGAAACGAGTTCCGCCAACAGCAGTCCGACCGAGCTGCTCTCCCCCGTCGGCGGTGCGCCAATTTTCAAAACGCCGCGCGCCTACGTTACGGCAGATAAATCCATTAATATTAATGCAGTAATCGGCGGGCGGGAGCTCAAAGAGGAAGAGGTGGCGGCCCTCCTACGGGACGGCCGCATAGGACCATTTGCCGATTTCCGCTCCCGTGCCGGTAAGCCCTTTAAGGCCAGCATCATTTTAGAAAATGGTCGGGCGAAATTGGAATTTTCCGATAGCGGCGGTGAAGTTCCGGAGTGGGTCCAGCGGGCATTGGCAAGTCGCGGGGACAGCCAGCCCATCTGCGACTGCCCGACCGGCTGCGGCAGCAAAATTTACGGCGCCCAGGACGGCTACCTGTGCGATGGTAATCGGGACGGCCGCTGCGCTTTCCGCCTTTACCGAAAAATGTTGGGCCACGAGCTGACGGAGGCGGAAATCGCCGCACTCGCCAAGGAGGGAAAGACGCCGCTCATCGCAAACTTCGTCTCGAACCGCACCGGCCGGGCCTTCAGCGCCTTCTTACTAGTTGACAAGACGGGGAAAATTTCATTTGAATTTCCACCGCGCTCGCCCAAACAAAAGGTAGCCGGCAAGCGATCGAAGAAAGCCGATGACGGAAGTCCATCCAGCGAGCCTGGGGCAACTTCATAGTTCCCCGCACCGGGCATTGATTTTTGACTGCGACGGCACCGTGGGAGATACCATGGGCCTGCACTACGCCGCATGGAAGCGGACCTTGCAGGATTTCGCCATCCCCATCGCCATTGGCTGGGACGAATTTTGTGCGGAGGGGGGACGGGACGCGCTCCTTTCTATCCGTAAGTACGCAAAACGGTGCGGCATATCTGTCGACGGCGAGCAATTTTTGAAGCACATGAATGAGCTCTACGAACGGTGCCTGACCTATCACTTACCCGTGGAGCCGGTTGTGTCCTTCATCGCCGCAGAAGGGCGGCCCATGGCGATGGCATCGGCCGGATTTCGAAAAAATGTGCAATACGTCATCGATCGCAACGGCCTGTCGGAGAAGTTCCGAGCCGTTGTAACCCGTGAAGACGTAACTCGAGACGGGGAAGTCCGCGGAAAGCCGGAACCTGAGCTTTTTCTCATTGCCGCCGAGAGGCTGGCGGTGGATCCGGCGCAGTGCCTCGTCATTGGCGATAGCCCGCTGGACGACGAGGCGGCAGAGGCGGCCCATATGGACTTTTTTCGGGTCCCGCGAGAGTGGTGGAATATGAATTTGTGGGATTTTGACTGGGACAAAGTTCCTCGGGCCGAGGATTAGTGCACATGAACATCACGGTGGTGTTGCTGGCCGCTGGGCTCGGCTCTCGCTATGGCGGACCGAAACAGCTGGAGCGCTTTGGCCCCGACCGCCGCACCCTCCTAGAATATTCCCTTTCCGGGGCCTACCGGCACGGCATTCGCCGCGCCGTCTGCGTCGTGAGACGGCAGCACCGGGAAAGTCTGATGGCACTGTTGGCTGATGTTAAGGCGCGTATGGCAGTCGAATTTTGCATCCAAGAGCCGGAGGACCTGCCCGCCGGATCCGTTCCGTGCCGGCCCCACCCACTCGGCACGGCCCACGCGCTGTTTTCGGCCCGCCATCTCCTAGATGGTCCGTTCATTACGGCCAACGCCGATGATTTTTATGGTCCAATGGCCTGGCGTGATTTGATGGCCGCAGTCCGCGCCGCGCCCGACTGCTCCGTCCTGCTCGCCTACCGCCTCGTAGCCACCCTCTCGCTGAGCGGTCCCGTGTCCCGCGGCATTTGCTCCACAAAAAACGGCAAACTGCTCGCCATAGAAGAATTACACGGCATTTGCTACGATGATGGGAAAATTCTAGCGGCCACTAAGAATAGACCGCTAGCCGACTCTACTCCCACCGCCATGAACTTTTTCTACCTGCAGCAAGAATTCTTGCCGCTTTTGGAGGCGGATGGCGCCCAATTTTTTTCCGCCAGCTGCCGCCCGTCCGGCGAGTGGGGCCTGCCGCAGGCGCTTTCCCGGACAGTGTCGCAACATTCTTTCCCGGTGACTGTTCGGCTCACCGACTCTCCCTGGTTCGGCATCACCCGTCCGGCGGACCGAACCGTCGTGGAAGAGGCCATGGCCAGTATTTGCGAATCTTAAGGCCAGCCCGCGACGCAAAGGGCGCCGCGGGGAGCGGTAATTTTCAGCCATTTGCCAATCCAGATTGAAAAATTCCGCCCCAAATAATGCCTTTTACTCAAAAAAATATAAATGCCTCAGTTGTCTTTTGACTCAGCCCAAGCAAACGGCAGATAAACAATTAGTGAAGGATAGTAAATTAGCTCCATTTGTCCTTGTTATTGATGGCGATGAGGAACTTATGCAGGGCGTCGTGCGTCATTTTTTGGATGCCGATTTGGGCGCGGCGGGGGCCTCTTCGTTACGAGAGGCCAGCCGAATTTTAGCAGATCACTTTGTGAACTTGCTCGTGCTAAACATGAGTGTGCAAGGGCATTCCGGTCTCGAATTTTTGGAACAGCTGCAGCGCAACGGCCAGCACGTACCCACCATTTTTATCGCTGACCGCTACTCACAAACGGACCGGCTGCAGGCCCTCGAAATCGGCGACGACATCATGCAGAAGCCCATACCGGTCAGAGAGTTACTCGCCCGCGTGCGAGCCGTTCTGCGGCGGGCGGAAACGGCCCGCGATTGGCACCTCGCAGAGAATGTCACTCTCAATGACAGCCCATTCCCGTTTTGCGGAGCGACCGTCCACCCGCGCGACATGAGGGTGGCCTTCCCCAACGGCACGTTGGCACCGGTGGGAAAGAAGGAGGTGGGGCTCATGGCGGCCTTTGCGGCGACGGAAGGACTGATTCTCTCGAGGAAAGATATCATCCACAGAGTGTGGGGGTTGCATGCCAACATCCGAAGCCGTTCCCTGGACCAGTACGTGGTGCGCATCCGGCACCTTTTTCGTCGCAACGGCTGCGACGCCATCGACGCCCTTAAAACGGTGCATGGCATTGGTTACCTGTGCCAGCCTAAGGAGGGCCCGGAAATGGCGAACGAAGGACACGGCACGGCGGTCGCCATCGGGGCCGGATCTATTCGCTGAAAAATGGGGTTGTCGCCGGAGGCTCATCGATGAGGATGGCCCGGTGGAGGCAGAGAAACCCGCCGAGGGCGCTGCGGCGGAGGAGTTTTTTGCACTTGAGGGCGAGATCGCCGAGCACGACCGCCGCTACTACGGCGAGGCAGCTCCCATCATCTCCGACGGCGCCTACGATATTTTGCTGCAGAGACGACGTAGGCTTTTAGCTCAGCATCCTGAGTTGCAAAAATTGGCGACTCCGCGGGCGGTGGGGGACGATCGGCTGGAAAAGTTTGAAAAGAGGCCTCACCGGCGCCCCATGCTAAGCCTCAATAACACTTACAGCAAAGAGGAATTATGCCAATTCATAGGGCGGGTTGAACGGGCCAGCGGCGGGCCGCTGACTTTTGCCGTGGAGCCAAAAATTGACGGCGCTGCGGTGGCTTTGCTTTTTCGGGACGGACGCTTGGACTATGCGCTGACCCGAGGCAATGGCCTAGAGGGGGACGACATTACGGCTAACGTGCGCACCATCAGCGGTTTGCCGCACAAGATTTCCAACGAAGCACCGAATTATCTAGAAGTGCGCGGTGAGGTCTATGTGGGGCGGGAAGATTTTTCTCTCATCAACGACCAACGAGAAGAAGGTGGGCTAGAACCATTTGCCAATGCCCGAAATTTAGCGGCGGGCAGCCTCAAGCTGCTGAATCCTAAAAAGGCGGCAGAAAGGCGGCTGCGCTTCATCGCCTACGAGCTAGGGGAGGGAGACGGCATTTTTGATTCCCACCGGCAAGTGCTGGAGGCGTTGCGGCGCTGGAACTTCCCGACGAACGAGTTCCGCATGGGAGAGGGCGCCGATGAAGTCTGGCAGCGGATTTTGGAATTCGAGGCGCTGCGGCGGAGCTATCCATTTGATACGGACGGAGCTGTGGTAAAAGTGGACGACCGGCGGCTGCGGGATCGGCTCGGCTCGCAGGCGACGGCTCCCCGCTGGGCCATCGCCTACAAGTTTTCTCCCGAGCGGGCAGAAACGGTGCTGGAAGGCATTCGGCTGCAGGTCGGCCGGAGCGGCATGCTAACCCCAGTGGCCGAGCTGAGACCGGTCCCACTCGCTGGCGTCACTGTCCGTTCGGCAACGCTCCACAACGCCGACGAGATCGAACGGCTTGATCTGCGCATCGGCGACACAGTTTTTCTCGAGCGGGCCGGAGAAGTCATTCCGGCAGTGGTAGGTGTGGTGCTATCCGAAAGGCCGCCGAGAGCTACGCCCTACCGCTACCCGGACCGTTGCCCCGCCTGCGATGGGAAGCTGTCACGCCTCACCGATGAGGTGGCCTACCGCTGTCTCAATCCTGACTGCCCGCCACAGATCGCTCGCCGGCTGGTGCACTTCGCCTCGAAGTCGTCCATGGACATCGCATCGCTAGGGCCCCAACGCATCGGGCAGCTCATAGAAGCGGGTCTGGTGCAGAATTTTACGGATATTTTTCATCTACGGCTGGAATCGCTTCTTTCGCTCTCGCGGACCGGTAAGCGATCGGCCCAGCGCCTCTTAGAAGGACTCGACGAAGCCAAAAAGCGGCCTCTCAGGCGGCGGCTCCACGGTCTCGGCATCCCCCACGTGGGCATGGAAACGGCAAAAACACTGGCACTTCGCTGGCCATCGCTGAAAAAACTGTCCGCTTGCGGCGAGGAAGAGCTGCTAAGCTGCGAAGGCATCGGCAAGATCGTGGCTGCGAGCGTGCAGAAATTTTTTCAGGACGACCACAACCGGCGGCTGGCCGACGAGCTGAAAACGCTGGGCCTGCGCACGGAAGAAGCGCCCGCCGCAAAGGCCGGACCGCTGGCCGGCAAGGTCTTTGCCATCACGGGGACCTTTTCCGCTTTCGGCCGGGAAGAGCTCAAAGGGCGCATTGAGGCGCTAGGCGGCTCCGTCCGGTCTGCTCTTTCCCGGCAGGTGGATCTGCTGCTGGTCGGTTCCGCCCCGGGGTCGAAATCTATCGAAGCGGGGAGGTTGGAAATTCCGGTCATTTCGGAAGCCGAAATTGAAGAAATGCTGCGAGAGAGAAAATAAGTTTATGGCCCTCACACTGCAAATGCG
>JAIRTQ010000040.1 GCA_031254835.1 Puniceicoccales bacterium
ACGAAAAAAGATTGCATTGGGGGGGGAATTTTTTGGAGTGACACCGCGCTAGGGTCTTTGGCCCCATGGCACTCCCGGCTGGGAGTTGAGCGGCGTTTTCGGCAGTACGCTGGGGCGCGGGTCGATGGACCCAAAAGCCACGAACAAGGAAATAGAAGCTATGGTTGCAATCAATAAGAGTGAGATCATCGGGAAGTTTCGTCTCAGCGAAAAAGATACTGGGTCCTGTGAGGTGCAAGTTGCGCTTCTGTCGTCCCGCATTTCGCAGCTGACGGACCACCTCAAGCTGCATAAAAAGGACTTTCACTCCCGCCGCGGCTTGGTCGCTATGGCGAACCGGCGTCGGCGCCTACTCTCCTACATGCGGCGGAAGGACGAGGGGAAGTATGCCGAGCTCGTTCGTTCTTTGGGATTGCGCAAATAGCAGTCGTCATGGATGTTTTTGAAGCGCGAGGAAGGTGCGTTTATGCTCGCCGTGACTAGGCGGCCCCGCGCTTGAGGAAGGAAAGCAGATGGAAGAGAATCGATGGATTGCGTCTATTCAGGCGCATGAGGAAGTTGCGGAAGGGCTGGGGATCCGTTTTTCGGCTGGGAATTTGGCCAAGCAGGCGGGCGGGGCCGTTACGGTTCAGTTGGGTGAAACGGCGGTGCTGGTAACGGTGACGGCAGCCCCGAAGGTGTCTCCGGAGCAGGATTATTTTCCTCTCGGCGTGGAATATCGAGAAAAGTTTTGTGCCGCCGGCCGCTTCCCTGGCGGCTACATTCGCCGCGAAGGGCGACCATCCGAAAAGGAAATTTTGACCGCCCGCCTCTGCGATCGGCCGCTGCGGCCCCTTTTCCCGAAAGGATTTCGCAATGAGGTACAGGTGGTTGGGCTCCTGCTGGCTGCGGATTTAGCTAATGAGCCGGACGTGCTGATGGTAAATGGCGCATCGGCGGCCCTGCTCTGCTCAGACATTCCATGGGCCGGCCCGATCGGCTGCGTGCGCATCGGCGAGGTAAATGGCGAATTCATCGTAAATCCCTCCAATAAGGAATTATACGATTCCTGCCTAGACCTGCTCTACGTGGGAAATGACCGGCACATGCTGATGATCGAAGGAAGCGCCGACCAGATTCCGGAACAACGGTTCGCGGAAGCGTTGGAGTTTGCACAGGAACAAATTCAACCGATTTTGGCCGCTCAACGGCGCCTCACGGAAAAGGTGTCCCGGCCGAAGAAAAATTTCACCATTTTCGCAGCGCCTGAAAAGATCGTCGCGTACTGTCGGAAGCGGTTTAGCCAGGAATTGGCCGCTGCGGTCCGGCTTCCGGAAAAGTTAGAGCGGGAAGAGGCCGTGACACAAATCCGCGAACGGGCCATTCTGGCTGTGGGAGAGGAATTTGGCGGCGACATCCTGCCCCACAACACGGTTTCCATGGCCTTCGAGGAGCTGCAGGAGGAACTCCATCGGCTGGCGATTTTGAAAGAGGGACGGCGAGCGGACGGACGGGCCGTCGATGAGCTGCGTCCAATCCGCTGCGAGGCAGGATTTTTGCCGCGGACCCACGGAATCTCTTTGTTTCAAAGGGGAGAAACCCAAGCGATGGTTTCGCTAACTTTGGGCACGAGCCGGGACGCCCCGGCGCTGGATGGAATCCCGGGCGGGACCAACGAGAAGTCCTTCATCCTGCACTATAATTTCCCTCCGTTCTCCGTTGGAAGGACGGGCCGCTTCAGCACGCCCGGCCGCCGGGAGGTGGGCCATGGCGCCCTTGCCGAACGCTCTCTCCTGCCGGTCATTCCGGACGCGGAAACTTTTTCCTACTCCATTCGCCTGGTTTCCGAAATCCTCGAATCAAATGGATCCTCTTCTATGGCAACAGTTTGCGGCGGGACGCTGGCCCTCATGGACGCCGGCGTACCCATCCTGGACCCGGTTTCCGGCATTTCCGTGGGGCTGGTGACTGAGCGGGACAGTGGCGGGGAAATTCTTCGTCATGTGCTTCTTACTGACATCATTGACTCCGAAGACCACTTCGGCGACATGGACTTCAAAATCGCCGGTACTGCGGCCGGCATCACCGGCTTTCAGTTGGACCTAAAAATTCCGGGACTTCCCCTGGCCATTGCACGGGAAGCCATCGAACGCAACGGCCGAGCTCGTGCTAAAATTTTGGAGATCATGCGGAACACTCTCCCGGCCGCCCGATCGGAACTGCGGCCCTGGGCCCCGCACATGCAGCAGCTGCAAATTCCTGCGGACAAAATCGGTGCACTCATCGGTCCTGGCGGGAAGAACATCAAGCGCATCGCCGAGGAAACTGGCGCCCAAATTGATGTGAACCAAGATAATAGCGGTCGCGTAGCCGTGTTTGCCACCAGCCAAGAGTCCATGGATGCGGCGGTCCGCGAAATTGAGCAGATGAACAGCTCCATCGAAGTGGGGAAGACGTATCGGGGTATCGTGCGTGGCATCAAGGAGTTTGGCGCTTTCGTGGAGTGTCTCCCGGGCAAAGAGGGCCTTGTGCACGTCTCCGAACTGGCGGACGGACGGGTAGAAAACGTAGAAGACATCTGTAAGGTTGGGGACGAGATGGTGGTCTGCTGCGTCGGCGTCGACGACAAGGGTCGCGTGCGATTGAGCCGTCGGGCTGCCCTCTGCGCCGCTCGCGGGGTGCCCTACGAAAGCCGGCAGCAGAGCAGTCGGCCGACGGAACGACATAACGCACCTTCCGGCAGGGATTTTCATCAGCGTGAGCCGCAGCGACGGGAGTGGACTGGCGGGGGAGATCGCGACAGGCGCCCCTTCCGTGGCGCTAGCGATGGACGGCCATCGGACAGAGGTCGCGGAGGAGACCGATGGGGGGGAGACCGGCGACGGGGCGGCCGCTCCAACGAAGACTACGATTAAGGTCCTCCAGGTGAATGAAATGGGTCAAGCTGCACTCTTTAGCGGTCAGGGATCACAGTTCATCGGCATGGGCCGCTCGCTCTGTGAGATTTTTCCGGCGGCTGATAGCTATTTCGTTCAAGCAGGGGAACTTCTCGGCTTCGACCTACGCAAAATCTGTCGGGAAGGGCCACTGGAAAAATTGACCGCGCCGGAAGTCTGTCAGCCGGCCCTCTATGTGGCGGGCTATGGGGCATTTCGGGCACTTCGCACGGGAGGGCGGCTCAAAAATTTGCGCGTCTGTGGAGGGTTCAGCCTCGGCGAATGGACCGCCCTGGCAGCCGCCGGTGCGGTGACCTTCGAGGACGGGCTCCGCATGGTGGCTTTGCGGGCGAAGTACATGCGGCAGGCGGGCGAGGCGGTGCCAGGAGCTATGGCAGCCCTGCTGGGGGGCGAGCGGGAAGCAGTCGAGGAGCTCTGCCGGATTTGTGCCGTCGCTGCTGCTAACTACAACGCGCCCGGGCAGATCGTCATTTCCGGAACGCGGGATCGGGTAGCCATCGCCCTATCGCGGGCGTCGGAATTCGGCGTCCGGAAGGCCGTGCCGCTTGCGGTGGCCGGCGCCTACCACTGTCCACTCATGGTCCCTGCCAGTGAGCGCTTTGCGGAAGATATGGCCGCCCTTTCTCTCGTGAAACCGACCGTTCCCGTCCTGTCCAACGTGACCGGGCATGCCGTGGAAGACCCCGAACTCATTCGCCAGCTGCTCGTGGAACAGATTATTTCGCCGGTGCACTGGGATGATTGCCTGCGTAGCGCCTGGTCCCACGGCGCCAGGGAGTTCGTCGAGTGCGGCGCTGGCAATGTGCTCGTAGGCCTAACGAAAAAAAATCTTCCGGAGGCCACCGCCGCCGCTTCCGAAGATCTGCTGCGGTCGGCATAGGAGCCATTTCATCGATAACGCATTCTCGTTTAGCGTTTTGCTTCCAAAGCCCAGCGGTAGCAGTCGCGGTAGCGGTCGGCGGAAGCTTCCCAGGAAAAATTCATGGCCATGGCTCTGCGGATCATGGACTTCCGGTGGTCTGGGCGATTGTAATAGCAGTGGCAGGCCCAGCCTACGGTCCCATGAAGAGCGTTTGGAGTGAGGTCGTTTAGAAAAAATCCGGTCCCCTCGCCGGTCTTTTCGTCGTAATGCCGTACCGTATCCCGCAGACCACCTGTGGACCGCACAATGGGTAACGTGCCATAGCGCAAGGAATAGAGCTGGCTCAGGCCACAAGGTTCGAAGCGGCTCGGCATGAGAAAGAAATCGCAGCCAGCTACGATTTGATGCGCAAGTGCCTCATCGTACCCAATATGCACGGACACGCGGCCCGGGAAGGTCCTGGCCAATGCGTGGAAGCGTTCTTCCAACTGTCCTTCGCCGGCGCCGAGCAGGATGAATTGCAAATCCATGTCATTCAGGATCCACGGTAGGGCGTCGGCCAAAACGTCCATGCCCTTTTGCCAGTGAAGTCGCGTCACGGCCCCGAAAAGCGGCGCGCGGGGACGAATTTCTAGTCCGCAGCTCCTTTGCAGCCAATCCTTACAGATCAATTTGCCATCCAAGCATTTCGAATCGTAATGGGCGGCGATGTGGGGATCGGTGGCCGGATTCCAGAGCTCGCAGTCGATGCCGTTGAGCACGCCGACCAGGTCGCCGCCGCGGAACTGGAGCACGTCCTGTAGTCCGCAACCAAGTTCCGTTTCGCAGATTTCTTGCGCATAGCTGGGGCTGACCGTTGTCAATTTATTCGCAAAATAAAGCCCACCCTTGAGCACATTTACCCCTCCGCAGGCCTCCATTTTGTCAGGCCGAAAGAGCCAGTCGGGAAGGCCAGCCCAAGAGAGAAGAGAGCGATCCGCATAGCCCTGGTGGGCAACGTTATGAATAGTGAGCAGGGAGGCGGAGGAGCGGAGGCGGCCCAGGCGCGCGACGGTCTCTAGGTACACGGGCACCAGCGCGGCCATCCAGTCGTGGCAGTGGAAAACGTCCGGCGTCCAGTTCAG
>JAIRTQ010000097.1 GCA_031254835.1 Puniceicoccales bacterium
ATCCGACACGCCGTCAGCGGCTGCCTAACTTGACTGTGACCGGCTGGCTGGACCGTACCGAATTGCAAAAATTACTGGCCGTTAGTACGATCGGCCTGCTGCCCTACCGAAATACTCAGGGCCCAACGGTCCGCAATAAAGTCATGGACTTTCTAGCCATGGGAGTTCCTATCATTTCTTCCTTAGGCGGCGAATTTGGTAAACTGATGGATCAGTACCATTTTGGCCTTTCCTTCCCGGCCGGCGACTTGCCCGCCCTCTACCTTGCCGTGGATCGACTTCTTGCGTCAAAAAAACTGCAGACAGCCATGCAGATCGGCGCTAGAAAGGCCTACCAGGAGCATTTTACGGCAACGCAGGTCTATGGCGCCTTTGCGGAATATTTAGAAGAATTTCACCGGGTTCACTTGCCGACTCCTCCGCCTGGCAACTTTTTTCGCATCTCCTAAGGATCTCGCTCCGAATTATCTCAGCATACGCCAAAAAAAAGAAAAAACTTGCAGAAAATTTTTACGCCGATATAATCGCAAGTACGATGTTGTCGAGCGTATCCAAGTGTTACGAGTTTTTGGCTACCTTTTCGTCTACTGTCACCGGAAGGGCACCTTCAGAAAATGTGACGACGACAGAAACTGCGAACGGCGCGACGACGCAGTTCGGATGCCAGCGACGCAAAGGACTTTTCGAGACCTTCTTTGAAAACACTAAGCTTCTTAGTCTATTTTTCTCAGCGAACGGGGAAACAAATTTCCCGCTTCTGCGGGCCATTTTTTCCTCCTTCTCAGCCAATGTTCCCAAGATGGAGGAGTTTGTCCAAAAAATACGCAATTCCAAAGATCAAACTAATAAACTCTTGGAGATTGCTCAGTCCTGTTCAAAAACTTTTAATGAGCAATTCCCCCGTGAAGGTATCGAAAGAAGTGGTTGGCTTGAACGCAACGATAATCAACTCGAATCCATGATTGATGAATGCGAAAAACTCGCTACAAAGGTGCAGGATGCCGCATTTGCTTCACCCTGGTCGGTGAATCAAGTTTCGGTTAGGAATATGCTTAGCGAATTAAATTCGCCTCAAGGTGAGGAAGTAAGGTTCGTGGGACTTATCGACAAAAAATCGTGCCTTGCGTTCCTGATTTTTGCTCAGCACGCATACTGCGGTAATAGCGAACCCCGTATTGGGGTGCGCGCAGATGTGAAGAACCAGAACCAAATGGAAGTCTTCCTAGTAGCTGCCGGTGCGCAGTCGCTCCCCGCCGGCTGCACGGAAGTAGATTTTGCCAAATGGCAGGACCCGTAATCGCTCTAAACTTACTAACCACAAAAATTTGTACACACAGTTAATGGTCGTCGCGGGATGTTTTGCGATTCCGGCTCTATCTATTTTGTCGCATTTTCCCGCCGATCTGCTAAAGAAGAACCATGGAGGAAATGCACCGCTTTACCCCACGCGTGCAGCGCGTACTCAACGGGGCGCGCGAGGAGGCTAGCCAGCTAGGCCGAGGAGAGGTACGATCGGAGCACCTGCTGCTCGCTCTTCTAAAAATTTCCGATTGCACAGCGGTCGAGCTGCTGCGCTCTTTTGGGCTAGAGGTGGAGCGGGTGCGAGAGGCCGTTTTGCGGCATCTGTGGTCCAACGGAACTGGTCAGGATCGGCCGTTGCTTGGCACCAGCGTCGAAACAAACGGAAGAGGGCCGACGGAAATTGCTCCGGATGCGCGAGCGGTAGTCCTTCTCGCCGCCGTAGAAGCACACGCCCTAGGGCATGAGTACATTGGGACGGAACATTTGCTGCTGGGATTTTTACGCGAATCGGAGGGTGTCGCCGGAAAGGTCCTGCGGGAGCTGGGATTGGAAATGACCGCCTGCCGGGAAGAAATCGATGAGTTGAGCTCCAACGACGGGGAAGAGGAGGATGGAGAGGCGCCCGCCTCTGCTCCAGTCGTCCGCGGGGAGACGGCAAGCCCTCGGCCGTTCAACGCCCTTTCCACCTTTGCCCGCAATCTGACCGAAGCTGCCCGCGAGGGAAATTTGGATCCGGTCATCGGTCGAACGACGGAGACGGAGCGCTGCATCCAAATTCTTTGCCGCCGTAGAAAAAACAACCCGGTCCTGTTAGGTGACGCCGGAGTCGGGAAGACGGCCATCGTAGAGGGCCTTGCCCAAGCCATCGTGGAAGGAAATGTGCCAGAGATTTTACTGGAGCGGCAAATTTTTGTCCTCGACTTGCCCCTTATGGTGGCAGGAACAAAATTTCGCGGACAGTTCGAGGAACGGCTTAAAGCGGTCATGACGGAGCTGCGGGAACGGAAAGAGATCATTCTGTTTTTAGACGAACTGCACACCGTGGTTGGCGCAGGAAGTGGAGACGGTTCCATGGACGCGGCCAACATCCTTAAACCGGCCCTATCCCGCGGCGAGCTGCAGTGCATCGGCGCCACCACCTACGACGAATACCGCCGTTTCGTCGAAAAGGACCCGGCCTTGGAGCGCCGCTTTCAGCCGATTGCCGTCGAAGAGCCGAGCTACCTCGACAGCCTGGCCATTCTTCGCGGCCTTAGAGAAAAATACGAAGAGCACCATGGGGTTCACTACGAAGAAGGCACTTTGGAGGCGGCCGTGCGGCTCTCTTCCCGGCACATCGGCGGTCGACAACTGCCAGATAAGGCTATCGATGTCATGGACGAAGCGGGCGCGCTTGTGCGGCTGAGGGAGTTGGAATTGCCGGCGGCCACGGCTCGGCTGCGTCAGAGGCGGGACGAATGCCAGTCGCAAAAATTGCGAGCGGCAAAGGAACAAGATTTCGAACTAGCTGCCCGCATGCGGGATGCGGAGCGGAAGCTCACCGCCCGCTACGAAAGGGCACTGGCTAAACGGAAACGGCTACGAAGTGGTGGGCAAACGCCCGTGACCGAAGAGGACGTACGCCTCGTGGTTAGTCGTTGTGCCAAAATTCCGCTCGATCTGATGAGCAGGCCTCGCGAACGTAAATTTTTGCAGCTGAAAGAGAAATTGAAGGGAACGGTGGTTGGTCAGGAGGAGGCCATCGTAGCGCTTGATCGGGCTCTTCGACGATCCCAGGCCCAACTGCACGACCCGAACAGGCCGCTCGGCTCTTTTCTGTTTCTTGGGCCCACGGGCGTCGGGAAAACCCTGCTCGCAAAGCAATTGGCAGCCAATGTCTTTGGTCGCGAAGAAGATATGATCCGCGTGGACATGTCGGAGTACATGGAAAAATTCAATGCCACCAGAATGCTCGGCTCTCCGCCAGGCTATGTGGGCCACGAGGAAGGTGGCCAGCTGACGGAGCGCATCCGTCGCCGTCCTCACTCGGTCGTACTGTTTGACGAAATCGAAAAGGCCCATCCGGATGTGCTGCAGCTTCTCTTGCAGGTACTAGAGGATGGACGGCTGACGGACAACCTAGGGCGGACCGTCAGTTTCCGCAGCGCCATCGTCATCATGACCTCCAACGTCGGTAGCGAATTTTTTTTAAAAAATTCGGCTTTGGGTTTTGGCCACCGCAGCAACCATGGCGAGTTCGAACGGATACGGGAACGGGTTCTGGAAGAAGTGCGACACAGCTTTCGACCGGAATTTTTAAGTCGCTTTACGGAAATTTTAGTCTTCCGGCCACTAGGCCTCAAACAGATAGAAGAAATCCTGGATTTGGAATTGGCAAAATTGCGCTCGCGCATGGAGGAAAGGGGCTACGGGCTGGTCCTTTCTGCTGAGGCGAAGAAGCTAATCGTCGATGCGGGGATCAATTCTAAGGAGGGAGCCCGAACCGTTCGCCGGACGACGGAGCGATTGCTGCAAGATCCGTTGGCGGAGAAAATCTTAGAAATGGACAAGGAGGGACGGTTCCGTGTCGACGTGAAAAATGATGCGCTTACGATTGCGTTTTTGCCGGTGCGGCAGACTAAAAAAGTTAGAACATAGGTGCGGCGGCA
>JAIRTQ010000102.1 GCA_031254835.1 Puniceicoccales bacterium
AGAGATAAAAGAAAAGTTCCGTACATAGCGTCCCCAGGCGAGTCTGAAGACTGGAGTTCACTGCCTAATGCGGCCAGTGTTATCTCCTTATCCATTTCGGGACAGATGGACCTCTCGAAAAATAGCTGTAGATGAAGAAGTTGCAATTCTGCTTCGTGCATTTGAAAATAATAATAACTGCAAAACGTGATTAAGGAAAGGAAGATAAACCAGAACCTTTCGGAGGTGTCAGTCTCGCATAAACGACACGCATAATTCATCATACGGTCTCCCTCATCGAGATTGAGCTCAGCGAAGTATCCCGACTCCTTCGCCAGTAAAAGGAACTTTACCGGCAGTTTGTACAATTTTGCTGCAGTAGAGAACTGCACAACCGGAACGTAGTTGTAAGGTGGCGAGCCGTAGACGACGGTCAAAGATGACGGATTTTGCCTGGGATGCAAAGCCGTGGCGCTGTCGGGCTTCGCATGGACTACCCTTTCCAAAGCATGCACTGAATTGTGTGAATAGACTGACATGGATGACCCGGCTAGCGTAATTCTTGTAAAAATCAAGTACAATGTGCCATTTTTCGAAAAAACTACCTCGCCCTTCCGGGGCATATCAAAATCGGCGGATTAGCGATTTCCTGTTGCGCGTGAGGTCGGTTCGCCTCTAGCTTTCCAACACGTCCGTAGAATGGCTTGAATGGCCCGGCATTAAAAACGATTGCCCAAGGGAGTGCTTTCGCTAAAGTTCCGCTTTGCCCTATGTCATATCTGCATGCCCCTTGGCGTATGAAATACGTCCAAACGCCACAAAAAGGCCGAGGAATGCCCTTTCGTGCCGCTTTGGAAGGAAACGCACGGGAAAATCTCCTTCTCTACCGAAGCAGCCACTCCTTTGTGCTCATGAATCGCTACCCCTACAACGCAGGGCACCTGCTCGCCCTGCCGCAACGAGAAGTGGCTGATCTCACGGACTTGGATGCGGAAGAGGGCATGGATTTTTGGCGCACCATCCTTTTCGCAGAACGCGTTTTACGAAAAGTGATGAAGCCAGACGGGCTCAATGTCGGATGGAATCTCGGCTCAGCGGCTGGAGCTGGCCTTCCGGGCCATATGCACTGCCATCTGGTTCCCCGCTGGCATGGGGACACAAATTTCATGCCGGTCGTTGGTTCCGTAAAGGTACTGCCGCAGGCGCTAGAGTCCCTCTATGACCAACTTTTGTCCGCATTTCAAAAGGAAATGGAAGCGAATAATCTATGGCGTACAGGATCTTAGAGCGGCTAGGCGTGGGCAGACGGCGGCCTCAATGTCGGCCCTCGGCGAAGCGGACCGCAGCCCCAGTAGAATTTTCCCCCTACGGCAGGGCCCTGCTGTTTCTCTTTCCCTACGCCTTTCTCGTCTCTATAATTTGCTTTTCCGGCCAGGTCTCTTTCCGCTTCCATATTTCTCCTGGGCAAACGCTTAGCGCGCCAATCGTGGCCGAATTTCCATTCGTCTATGAGAGCGCCATCCAGACCCAACGGCAGCGGGAGCGCAAGGCACTTCAGGTGGCACCCGTCTACAAGCTGATAATGGACCGTTTCCAAGAATTCCGTCGACAAGTCATTCAATTGGAGTCATACTTAAATAGTTTCGACAAAGATTGGGCCCAGGATATTATGGCGGAGGAGCGGGCGTCTCGTCTGACGGAACTAAATCACCGCTTCGGCTTTGCACTCACGGAGGGGGACCTGCGGGCCCTGCTGGAAGACAGCTCGCCTGCCACTCGCCGCTATCTGATCGGAGAAAGTTTGGATATCTTGCAGATCGTAATGTCCGATGGGATCATCGATTTCGCTGCGCCTTCGCCGGCGGCCAGCGAGCCGCGAAACTATTTTCTAAACCTGGACCTGGCCGAAGAGACGGTAGGGCGGAATCTACGAACCCAGGAGGACGCGCTTCTCTATTTGCGCATCCATTTGGGGGCTCTCGATGAACGGCGTCACGTGACCGGGGCGCTGTTTCACATTTTGCGGCACGGCATTTATCCAAATTTGGCCTACGACCGGGAAAAAACAGATGAACGGAAGATTCAAGCCAGCAATTCTGTGCGCCCCGTGTCGGTTACCGTGGAAAATGGAGAAACCATTGTTCCGGCAAATAGTCCGGCCAGTTCCCTGGACCTGGAAAGGCTACGCGCCTACCGGGCTCAACTGCAGAAGAGGGATCCGTCCCTCGCCGGCATAAACCCCGCGCGGCTGGGGCAATTCTGGGAAACTCTGTCCATTTTACTTTGTGCTACCATATTGTTTCAGTCTATCTGCCGCAGCCGGCGGGACGACCAGTTGGGCACCCGCATGCTGCTCCTTGCCTCCATCCTGGCGGCCAATTTGCTGCTGTTTCGCTTCGAGGCTTCCTTCTGGGCGCTGCCGGGCCTGGCAGCGCACCCACGCCTGTTCCAAGTGCTCCCTTTTCTTTCTCCGCTCTTTGTGGGAGTCATTCTTGTTTCCCTCCTGCTGGGGCGGAGGAGTGGTGTCACGTTTGCTATTCTACTGGACATTTTTTTTACCCTCATGATCGGCAAAGACCTTTCCTTCTTTGTCTATGTCCTCCTGGCCATGCTGTTGGTCGTATATCAGTGCCGTTTGGTGACTTTTAAGAGCCAAATTTTGCGGGTAGGGACTCTATCGGGGCTCCTGTTGGGTCTGGGCGCTTTCTGGATAAGCGGCATTGCCAAATTGCGCTGGGAAACTGGCCTGATCCAGGCGCTGGGGGCGTTAGCTTCCGGACTCGCCAACGGTTTGCTAGCCATTTTCTTTCTGAGCCATTGCGAACGACTTTTTCACCTCACCAGTAACGTTCGATTGCAGGAACTTTCCGACTTTAACCATAGGCTTCTCAGGCAGTTACAGCTTTACGCGCCCGGCACCTATCACCATAGCCTCATGGTGGCCAGTTTGGCTGAGCAGGCAGCCTTTGAGCTGGGGGCCAACGGTCCGCTCTGCCGGGTGGCGGCCTACTTCCACGATGTGGGCAAAATTTCCCACCCGGAGTACTATATCGAAAATCAGACGGATGGCAATCCGCATGCCGAGAAGTCTTCCCGCATCAGCGCACTGATCATTAAGGGCCACGTGCGAGACGGCGTGGAAATTGCCCGATCGGCTGGCATTCCCATTCGAGTGACGCAGCTAATGGCAGAGCACCACGGCACGACTCGCATGGAATATTTTTACGGTCAGGCTAAGCAGCACTACGAAAAGATACACGGAGACGGGGGTGAGGTGGATGAGGGCGCCTACCGCTACGACGGACCACGGCCTCGGTCGCTGGAGGCGATCATACTAATGCTGGTAGATTCCTGCGAGGCGGCCAGCCGCAGTTTGCGAAAAATTACGCCACAGAGCGTGGAGCACCTGGTACATTCTATCTTTCAGTCGAAGATCGAGGACGGCCAGCTGGATGACTGCGCCATCACTTTCCAGCAGGTGCGTATTCTAAAAAAGTCCATCGCCACCTCCCTCGTGAACATGTTGCACAGCCGCATTGGCTACGCGCCGTGGTCACGGGAAAAGCCGCCTGCCCGCCCCGCCGGAGAGTTAGAGAAGCAGGCCTAGGCGACGGTAATATCCTTCTCTAGATAGACGTCCTGGATGGCGTGGAGCAGTTCGACGCCTTCCTTTATCGGCCGCTGGAAGGCCTTACGCCCGGAGATGAGCCCGGCGCCGCCGCCCCGCTTATTGACAATGGCCGTGCGGACCGCCTCGTGAAAATCGTCGTCGCTGCCCTTCGAAGCACCGCCCGAATTGATGAGCGCGCAGCGGCCCATATAGCAGTTGGCCACCTGGTAGCGGGTAAGGTCGATGGGGTGATTAGTGCAGAGCTTGTCGTACATGCGGCCGTCCCATTTGCCAAATTGGATGGCGCGGAATCCGCCGTCGTTTTCTGGAGATTTTTGCTTGATAATATCGGCTTCTATGGTGCAGCCCAGGTGGTTGCCCTGTCCGGTGAGATCCGCCGCCAGGTGATAGTCGATGCCGTTTTTGGCGAACGCCGAATTGCGCAGGTAGCACCAAAGGATGGTGGCCATGCCCAGCTCGTGGGCCCGCTGGAAGGCTTCGGTCGTTTCTTGCAGCTGCCGCATGGACTCATCTGAGCCGAAGTAGATCGTCGCACCGACCGCCACGGCTCCCATGTCCCAGGCCTGCTCCACTTGGCTGAAATATACCTGGTCGTGTTTGTTAGGATAGGTGAGCAGCTCGTTGTGGTTCAATTTTACGATGAACGGAATCCGGTGGCAGTACTTTCGCGCCACGGCGCCCAGCACGCCCAAGGTCGAGGCCACGCCGTTGCAGCCGCCCTCGATGGCCAGCCGCACGATGTTTTCCGGATCAAAGTAGGCCGGATTCGCCGCAAAGCTGGCTCCGGCCGTGTGTTCAATTCCTTGGTCCACCGGCAGGATGGACAGGTAGCCGGTGCCGGCCAGCCGGCCGCTGCCGAAAATGCGGGCCAGGCTATTCAGCGCCGGCGGCGGCCGATCCGATTGCTCCCAGACATTCGCTACAAAATTCGGACCCGGCAGGTGCAGCATTTCTTTCCTTACGGTAGTGCAGCTGTGCCGAAGGAGGTCATCGCCGTTCGCGGCAAGAAATTGTTCAATGTGCTTGTTTCTCATCACGAACCATTTTGCTCCAAAGGAGACGGATGTCGCAACGCTTTTTCAAGAAAGTCTACCTGCGTCTCGATGAATTTCCGCTGTCTACGGCCATCGTCGAGGGCTGTCCGGGCGCCCTAAAAAACTCGGCGAGTGATCCGTTCGCGAAAAAAACGCCAAAAGTGTAATTTCCCTGGGACGAGTTCGCTGGTTTTGAAAGGCCGCTTCTGTGAGTTTAAGCGCGGAATTTTATAGGGCGGCAGCGGATGCCGCCGCGAGAGGTATCGGTGGACACGATAGGGACAGGCTCCACGGGTTGGCGGTGTCCTACGGGCTAACGGCCGAAGAGGAAAGGCAACTTCCCACGGCAATTGCTGGGTTGGCCTCGGTGCGTGGCCCCGCCAGGGACTTGCGTGGAGATGCTTTCCCGCCCTCGCTCCCTTTGAGTGCCGGTCCTTCCGCATCTTTGAGTGACCTCCGGCCCTGCTGGAAGTGTTTCCAGGAGCGCACTAATGGCTTGTCCGTTGAAGTCGTCAGTGCGTACCAGAATGGAATCATCCTATCACGTGATCGAGAGGAGTTGGAAGTCTTTCGGGCGATCTTCGATCGGGACAGATATGAAGTTAACAGGACCAGCCTTGTTCCTGGTGTCGGTGGTAGTAATAGCCACAAAGTTTGTAGGACGCTTCTTTTGTGGGGCGGAGGGGCTATGGTAGTACTTGGGATCGTGTGTGGGTCGGCGCTAGGCGATGAATTCGGTAGGAACGTTTTGGGTGGCACATTTGGGGGAATGGGCGCATTAGTTCTCCTCATCGGCATATGTATGCAGGCCTA
>JAIRTQ010000009.1 GCA_031254835.1 Puniceicoccales bacterium
CGTACAGGCGCATAAGCTGAGGGACTACGTCACCTCTAGGATTGAAACGATCCGCCACTTCCATGTCGGCGTAGTAGTCTCTCACTGCAGCGGTGAATTCGGAGCTATCGGGAATAAGATTAGGGTTTCCTGTGCGTTCTCGAAGGAAGATGAGAGCCTCTATTTGCTCTAATGCATGCTCCAATTCATGTCCAAGCGCAATGAATGTCGGGCAGCGATAAGGCCTAATCGTCCCATCTGTTAGGTCTAAAGCTGCATGCTTGAAGGTGTCGTCGTCTGGGGCTAACGGCTCTGCCGCAATGAAATTTTTCTGAAATGTATTCGCAGCATAGTCGAGACCAAAGAAAATGGTTGGCGTTCCATTGTGATGCAGAATCATTGATACTGTCGTAAAGCCGATGCCCGGGCTAAATGCTAGCCGCACTCCGGCCGCATTCGCAAGGTCTATTAGGCTTCCAAATAAACCCTTGCCCGAATCCAACCGAGAGAGATGGCGCACGTCCTGCATCAGTCGCGCAGTGAATTTGCCTTTCAAGTCTAGGCAGGAGGCATAGCACATTGGAGCTGTGGCAAACGGGTCAACTTATTTTGCTGACTTGCTCTACCGATAGGGATGTGTCGACAAGGTCAGCTAATTCACCAGGAACTTTTCCTGGCCCATGGGCTCTGGCTGGTGCGGAGATGTAGCCCCTCTAGCTGTCTCGTCGGTCTTTGAAGGAGTGCTCAGCAATATCCCACGAAGCACTCTGGTACCGGAAAGATCCACCGATCTATTCTACCATTTTCCAAACTGAAAACAATCGGTTTTTTACATCGTAGCGCAAAAATCTCGCAACCGCTACGACGAAACTGTGGTCGCCATGTGAGGAAGGGAAGTAGTAGCTAACGTGAGAAAAAAAGTGATAAAGGCAGAGTCGAGAGTCATCAGTTCCTCGACACTATGGAGAGGGATTTTTTGCTCGCTTACGCACAGAATGGTGGCGAAAATGCGGGCGTATTTTTCCCAGTTCGGGGGGCGGGCCCATGAATACGCTACCACATAATTTTTTCCACTGCATCGCGTCTCTGGCGGTGCTATGCTCCTCTTCCCAACTCCAATTGGCTTTCGCAAGTACCGGCGCCTCATTCTGCACAATATCTGCTAGTACGGTTTGGATGCATTCCAGTTCCGTCGGCGACAGGCGAACTGTCAGCCGCTTTCCAGTGCCGTAACGCTCACAGTAAATGGACGCCAGCCAATCCGCTTGAGGCGTGAAACGTGCGGAGCATAGATCCACCATGAAAACGAGTATGCCTAATGGAAAGGGAAGGCAAAGTGAAAATTTCCACTGCGGTCCTCCCGAAACCCATCGAAGCAACCATGGCAAATGGGCAAAGAGTGCCTAGCGGCGAAGAAATAGGGCGGTGGCGAGGAGTAAAAGGACTCCGTTAGGTATCCAAATGAGAAAATCCGGTCGGACGGCGGGCACATCCCGCAGCCAAGACAGAATAACGGAGGCGAAATAATAGGCCAAACACAGGAGAATGGCCAGCAGGCCGTTGAGCGCCGTCTCTCGTCGGCGGAGTCGGGCGGCCAGATGAAAAGCGATTAGGGAAAGAGGGATGACGGAGAACGCCATGGCCAAATTTTGTTGAATGGTGAAATTCACCGTCATGCGATTTTGCCGGCGCCGTTCGGGGTCGCTTTCTTTCGGAACGAGGCTGTCGCGGGCCGCGATGAGTTCGAATAAATTCATGTGCCGGATCCCTTTCTGGAAAGGCTTTCCTTCCGGGAAAAGCTGCTCTTCCGTGAGCGCCAGAGAAAATTCTCTAAAGCGAAGAATGGAACGATTCGCGCCGTTGAAATTTTCTAAAAAGCCATTTTTTAGGAGAATTCGCAGTGCGGCTTCCGGCAATGGGGGTAGGAGTTCTCCTCGGGCGGCCCGCAGCATAGCGATCGGCGCACCGTCCGGTCCCAACTCCCAAATGTGCAGGTTCGTGAGTGTTTTTTCGCTCCCTCCGCTCGCATAGAGGATACGGCGTGGAAATTCACGGACGAATTGCCCCGAGCGAAGGAAGTGTTGCGGTTCCTGAAAAATGAATTCCTGCAGCTGTCGCCGATAGCCGTAGAGGGCTCGAGGAGAGACAAAGAGAGTTGTAGACAAGGAAAGCAGGCAGCCGAGGCAGGATAATACGAAAACGGCCATGGCGATCCGCCATCGGCTTGCGCCGGCCATTTCAAGGGCGAGGATTTCGCCATCGGCCGCCATACGCCCTATGGTTGCCAAAACACCCAGAACCATTCCCAAGGGAAAGGCGTAGGCAAGAGCGAAGGGCAAAAAGGTCCAAAGGGTCCGTAGCAGCAGCGCTAAGCCCACCTTTCCGCCCGCCAGGAGGCCCGGCAGGTCCCGAAAGGCATTACCTGCTAAAAATAGCAGCGCAAAGGCGCCAATGCAACAGAGGGCTGCTCCAAGCACAGAAAAAAAGATGTGGCGCCGATAGAGCATGGCCGACTAGGACACCTCGCCGAAGCGCTTTTTCGCCCGCAGGTAATCCACGGCCAACATGCCGTAAATTTTTACGTCCCTAAAACCGCCATCTTTGCAATGGCCTTCCCGCCAGCAGCCTTCCAGCTGAAAACCCAACTTTTCTGCTACGCGCTGAGAAGCAATGTTCCCCACCATATGGGTGAGGTCCAATCGGTGCAATTTGAGCTCGTCGAAGCTGTAATGGATTACCTGCCAAATCGCCTCCGTCATTAGTCCCTTGCCCCAATAGGATTTGTCTAGCCAGTAGCCGATTTCCCCTTTCTGATTATGGGGATCGAGCGTGAGGCTCGTGATACCGATAAGTAAATTCTTTTTTTGATCCACAATGGCCCAATAGGCGCAGTGCTCAGGCTGCAATCCCAACACATTCTGCAGCCAGATGTGCACCTGTTGCGGGTTAATGGGGTAGGTGAAATAGAGCAAAAATCGAGTAACCGCTCGCTCGCCCATGAGCTCTACAATGCGCTCTTCATCCGTAGCTTCCAGAGGACGCAGACGTAGACGGTGAGACCTCAATTCGCGATGCCGAGACATGATTCCCGCTGTAGGGAAAAAATGCCTAGGGGCGAGATTTTTTCATGCTGCCCGCTAAACGAATGGCCAGGACTGCTAATAGACCTTTCTTAAAATTTGCGAGCCAGCTCCAGTAGCGGTTTAACGGCCTAAATTTCTCAGCAAGCGCAAGCTGTATCCATCCGCCGGCACGAGGATTCTTGTCCGTGAAATATCGCAGCCGGCCAAAGAAGAGCAACGGGACA
>JAIRTQ010000073.1 GCA_031254835.1 Puniceicoccales bacterium
TGTACAATTTAGTCGGTCAAATTTTTACCGGGGAGCTGTAAACTGCCAATGTGGGCCATGATTAGGTCGGAAATTTTCTGGTGCCGCTCCCTATCACCGGAGCCTGGGTCGTAGTCCTCCGAGCTCAGAGCCGGTCCAAAGGCAACGTGCAATGGGGAGAATACTTTTGGCGCTCCGCTCCCACGCCCCCACGCTTCGAAAGAACCGAAAATGCGGGCTGGGACTAATGGCACCTGGGCTACGGAGGCCAGCAGTCCCAAGCCGCGCTGCGCCGCACCTATGGATCCGTCCGAAGAACGCGTGCCCTCGGGAAACAGCAAAAGGGCGTGGCCTTCCTGGAGTCGGCGCAGCACTTCGCGGATGGAGCGCAGGTCATTGCCGCCATCTCGATCGACAGGGATCGTGCGCAGAGAGCGAAAAGCCCAACTGCTAAACTTGTTCCCGGTGAGTGAACTGCGAGCAAAACAGTAGACATTGCGGCCGCTGGCGGCGGCGACGGCCGGCGGATCTAGAAAGCTGGCATGGTTTGAAGCAACGATGCATGGACCCTCCGCCGGAACGTGTTCTTCGCCGGAGACAGTCAGAGAAAAAAAATCCTGTAAAATGCTTCGACAAAACCATACACTCACCGCATAGGCCGGGGATGGCAGAGTGCTCACCGACCATCCACCTCCTGCAGTCGGCTCTGTAGCAGGGCGACCACTTCTTCCAAGGATAGGCCCGTCCCATCCAGGTGCCAAACGCCTTTCGCCGGCCCCATCTGCTTCCGATCACGCCGGTCCCGTTCGGCCACATTGTCTACAATTCCTTCCCGCGCCCGCCGTTTGGCGCGCTCTTCTAGCCCTACTTCCAGATATACTCGCAGGTCTCCGTCCGGCACCACTGCCGACGCAACATCCCTGCCCTCCATTACAATACCCTTGAAGCCGGCCGCTCGGGCGGCCGCGGGCAGCTGTCGCTCGTAGTCGTGCAGGAAACGGCGCAAGACCGGCCGGGACGCGTAGGCGGGCACGGCCTCCGTGACCGCCGGACTGCGCAGCTCACTCTCCGAAAATGTTTTCCCGTTCACTGCGATCCAGGCCCGGCTGCCACAAAAAATCGTCGAGAGCTGCAGCTGACGAAGTCGCGCCTCCAGCGCTGCCTCATCGGCGACCGGAATGTGCTCGGCCAAAAAAAGTGCCGCTAAGGCCCGGTAATGTTCTCCCGTGGAAACGGAAGCATAGCCGCACCGTTCGGCGAGTGCCCGGGCCGTAGAGGTTTTTCCCGACCCGGCGGCGCCGTCGATGGCGACGGTCACAAAGCCGTCCCGTTGCCCCAATTTTATTTGATCCATCGAATTTAGCCGCTCTTCCAGCATTTCCCGCTCCTGCTCTCGCCTCAGATCCTCGAAACTGCCATAGGTGGCGAAGGCGTCCCAGTCAAGACGCCCTACCGTCCGTGCCGGGATGGCCAGCAGTAAAACTGCGGGAAAAATTAGCACACCAAACGGACTTGTCCCGTCTTCCCTGTCTCGCAACGGCAAAAACAGCCGCCGGCTAGGCGGCCTGGGCTAGCGACAGGGCGATTCCAAGCTAGGCGGGACTGAAAATTTGTGGTGACCCCTTCACGGTAACCCGACCGGGAAATTCTTGTTCTAGGGCCTTCAGTTCTGCGTCCGTAAAATTACCAATGTGCCTATAACTTGTGTCAAAAATAAATTTTATATGTTGGTTCTTGCCATGTTCGAGAATCGTGCGCACGTCGGTCAACGTTATAAACGACGGATAAACGCCAATGGTCACCGTTTCGAGATTTGGCAGCCAACCTAGGCTTCGAAAGGGAATATGAGTAGCTCCATTGTTGAGCAAATCAGTGCCTTCATATATACTAGTAGGCATACCACGAGCGCCAGCATGGTAGGTCGTGAGTGTAGACGCTTCTCGTAGCTTCCTCCCGGCACAGACATGATAATTGCCGTTTAGTATGTCATACCCGACATCGTTTAGACCCATTACTGCTTTGATAGTGGCTTCGAGATTAATTTTCGATTGTCCGTCCACATGGTTCTGGAGGAATTGATAAAATTCTAAAGTTGCAGCATACTCCGCACTTTCTTTTCCGTAGTACAAAGCTGTATAGTGCAGTAGGTTATTCTTTTCATCTGAATATTTGTACAAACCATCGTCCGGAATTGGCGGGTTGATATCATCGGCAAATTCGGTAAGATCTTCTGAGCAGTTTTTTAACACAAAAACAAGTTCCCTTGTCCATTCTTTAGGTAAAAGCGCGAGAGCTTCTGGAAGCGTTTTTTCGAAATTTCCCGAAAAATCACGTTCTTTCCAGCCATAGCAAAAAAGTTGTGCGAATAGAATGGTCGCATTGTGCCTTCTTTCTTCCGGCAATACCCGGCCGTTACATCTAGTTAGTGATGATACTACGTCCTCATTTACTATCATCTTGAGGCCCGCCCCCATGAATTCACGCTTCTCCTCCAAATTCCCTTTAAATGCAGCATTTATAAATTTTCTTACTGCCTCCATAATTTCTCGATTGGGAGTACGGGAAATAACGCACGCTAATAAATTACCCTCCGAAGAATTCGTTCCAGTTCCATCTGCTACAGACGGACGAGCTGTCGCTATTTTCATTAAAGCTTTCTTCGGAAGACGGTTCACGCATAGGTCAAGCACGGTCACAAATTCTTTTACGAGTTGCGGATTATCGGCGACGAGATTCGTCATAGCGTACACCGCATCGCCACTCTGCAGCTCAGCACTCTGCTTGGAGCGTTCGAGTTTGCTAAATTCCTCCACAGCTAGCGGAACATATTTCTCCAAATCCTGCGCCGTTGCGTGCCTATCTATAAAGGAGCCGTCCTTCCCTTTAGAAAAGCAATAGGCAAGGAAGTTGCCGAAGCCCATTTTACCTATGCTGGCTACCGCTTCTTGCCATCCACGCACCGTAAAGAAGGGATTTTTTGCTTCGCCCGCATTTTGGTCGCCCATTGGCAGCAGTAGGCCTGCGCTCGCGCCGGCCGAAAACAATGTTGGTGTGCTCACATATATATTTTATCAAAATTCATTAATTGTGGAATAAAAAACTGTTTCTCTTACGCTATCGTAGTGCTCACTAACAGATTGTAGTTCTACGCAGAGAACTTTGAAAATTGCCTTCCGCCGGAAAATTTCATAGGCGTCGGCCGTGCTTTTGATTTCCTGGAACGTTAATGGTCTGCGGTCAGTTTTGAAGAAAGGCTATGGCCCTTTGCTAGAATCCTACCGTCCAGATGTTCTTTGCCTTCAAGAAACAAAAATCAGCCGCCGGACGGAACTGCCAGATTTAGGCCCATTTCCCAGTCGCTATTTGCACTGCGCCGACCGGCCAGGCTACTCCGGTACGGCGACTTTGAGCAAATTCCTTCCTCGAGCCTACGACTGCGCAACGGCGCCCGACGGGCTGCTGAAGCCCCAAGAAGGCCGAATGCAGCTGTTAGATTTTGGCTCCTTATATTTAGTAAATGTCTATGTTCCGAACGCACGCGCAGAGCTGGATCGACTGCCGCTCCGCCGAAATCGCTGGGACCCAGAGTTCTTAGCGCTGCTGCGAAAGCTTAAAGAAAAGAAGAGCGTTGTGGCCTGTGGAGATTTTAATGTGGCTCATCGCCCCATCGACCTGGCCAAACCCGACAAAAATCGTGGCCATGCGGGATTCACCGACGAGGAGCGGGCCGGCTTCGATGCCTACCTGGAGGCCGGCTTCGTGGACGTCTTCCGGGCCCTCCATCCAAAGCAAGTCGGTGCCTACAGCTGGTGGTCCTACCGGGCCGGTGCACGTAAAAGGAATGTGGGCTGGCGTATAGACTACTTCCTCGCGTCGTCAGAGCTTATGGATCGAGTCCAACGCTGCGAAATTCTGGCAGAGGTGGGCGGTTCGGACCATTGCCCAGTCCTGCTGGATCTCCAAATTTGAACAACATACGCTGGCCAAGAAAATCTTGGAAAACGAAGTAAAATACCCTTTTGTCTTCTCATGGCATCGCAACGAGTTGGGATTCTTACGGCGGGAGGGATCGCGCCCTGCCTGTCGGCGGCGGTTAGTTGTCTCATCGAAAGCTATGGCCGGCTGGCCCCGACCACAGAAATTCTTTGCTACCGTCACGGCTATTCCGGCCTGCTGCGGGGCGATTCCTTTCTCGTAAACGCGGAAATGGCCCGCTCCATCGGCTTTCTATCGGCCTTCGGAGGGAGTGCGATTGGAAATAGTCGCGTAAAATTGACCAACGGCGAGGACTGTCGCCGGCGAGGACTCATCGACGAGGGGGAGGATCCGCAGGCCGTCGCAGCGGAACGACTTTCTCGCGATGGCATTTCCATTTTGCATACCATCGGCGGCGACGATACGAATGCCGTCGCCGCCCAATTGGCCGACCGCCTATGCGCAGAAGGTCGTCCGGTCGCAATTGTAGGTCTGCCAAAAACAATCGATAACGATATCGTTCCTATCGCATTAACCCTTGGAGCGAGTACGGCTGCCCAGGAGAGTTCTCATTTTTTCACCCATATCGTCAACGAATGCACCTCCGCACCTCGTATGCTGATCGTCTACGAAATCATGGGCCGTCACTGCGGCTGGCTCACCGCCGCCGCCGCCATTCGCTACCGCAAATGGCTGGATAGGAAAAAATTTTTACCGGCTATGGGTTTAGATCGTCGGCGCTGGGATATTCACGGCATCTATCTGCCGGAAATGCGCTGGGACATGGGTTCCGAAATCGCCCGTCTGCGCAAGATCATGGAGACGACCGGGAATGTAAATCTCTTTATCAGTGAAGGTGCTGGCGTAGAGACAATTATATCAGAAATGGAACGGGAGGGTTTGGACATTCCCCGCGATGCCTTTGGCCACGTAAAATTGGACCGCATTAATCCGGGAAAGTGGTTCGGAGAACAGCTGGCCGTTCACATCGGAGCAGAAAAGACGCTAGTACAAAAAAGTGGCTATTTTGCCCGCTCCGCCCCCCCAAACGGCGTCGATTTACGCCTCATCGCTAAGTCCACAGAATTGGCCGCCCGCGAAGCATTGGCCGGCCGATCGGGAGTGATAGGACTGGATGAAGAACGAGGCGGAAAGTTAGCCCTCATTGCCTTCGATCGCATTCAAGGAGGCAGACCTTACGATGTCACCTGCAAAGAATTTCGGCAGCTGTGCGAAGGCATCGGCCAAGGCTAAGGGCAGCAATTGAGGCTCCATGCGTTTGCATAAATATAGCAGAACGTCATGCCTACTAACTTTTTGGTCATCCCGCAGTTTCATGGCTTTGCGAAATGCTACTAGCAGGTTTTTTCACTAGGTAGCAAGAGCTCTTTTGCGTTAGTCATTCGATTATTCTAGCATGACTATCGAAATGGCAAAATCGAAAAGAATTACGGGAAAGTCAATAGACGGCAGCTTATTTACTTTTCATAAAAGAGCGACGACGGCCCTACTCCTATTCGCAATCACGAAGTAGAGATTCAGCGGCCGATAGCCAAAATTTGCCCTTCGGCGGAAAGAGGAAGGCGTTCTGCCCTTCGCAGTACTTCTGCACGCCCTTTTGCAGCACCTGTCGAGCATGGGCGCCATCTCCTTCCCGACGAAGTGCTAGAGCTAGTACGTAGGCAACTTCCAGAGAAAAGTCGGCATCTGTAGCCGAATCGGCCGAAAGCCATTCAAGACACTCCAGCGCCTCCCTCCGCGCTGCGGCCGATGGACTGGCCAACAGGCACTTTGCCAATCCTAGTCTGGCAAATGGGACGACGTCGTCCAGCTGGTTTTCACCCAAAAGGGAGCGATAGGCAGCTTCCGCCGCTTCCCATTCCTGTCGCTCTCGCAACAAATCGCCAGACAACAGCTGCCCCAATCGGCCATAGGCAGATCGACGATGATTCTGAATCAGGGTCTCCAACAGGGCGATGGCGCCGACGCCATCGCCCTGCTCGGCAAGCAAGCGCGCCATGCGAAAGAGGGCCTCCGACGAGCGATCGCTGCCCGGATAGCGATCGAGAAATGCGCATAATTCGGCGAAAGCGGCCTCTCCGTCGCCACGATTTTCAAAATGCCCGCCGGCTAGAAAGTAAGAATTCATCGCCTCGCTACCGTCAGGGAAATTTTCCCGCAAAAGCTTCAGATCGTCGGATACCCTTTGCTTATCCCCGTGCGCCATAGCCAATTGAACGAGAAGAAGCTGTAATTTCGCGCTTTCTTCGCGGGAAAGGGAGAATTCGTCGGAAAAGGCAAGGAGGGACCGGGAAAGGCGCTCCGCTAGCTCTAAATCGCTAAGATTGATTGCATTCCGAAGAGCTGCCAATCTGCTTCCCGTGAGACGGGCCGTTGGATGAAGAAGTGGCTCTTTCGTAAGAATTTCCGTCAGCCATCTGGTCCACTGGTGGGCCAGCGTGCTATTGGCGTAAAAAGCATTTGCTTCGAGAAGTAATTCTTCGGATGGCGGCTGATCGGAATTCCAAGCATTTCGTAAAAGCTCCCATGGGGGGGAGAATTGGCCATTGGCGAAGTCAATGCGAATTCGCAGAATAAATTCTTCCGGGTTCAACGGGCCGCACTCCTCTAAAAAACGACGGGCGAGGGAGCAATTGCCCTGTCGCAGGTAGTGAGCGGCAAGGGCAAGATGGATGGTACGCCGTACGGTTCCGCCGGAATCGGAGTGGCGTAGAAGTGTCGCAATTTCTCCGTAGTCCGCTGGCATACGCTCGAGAGCCAACCAGAGCCAAAGCCGTAAAAATTTTTCCCGTTTTCCGCTATCGAGATTTGTTTCGCGAAAAAACGCTTCGGCCAGTGATTTTGCCGAAGACCAATCCTCATTGCACAGGGCCAACTCTAATCTGGCGAGGCGAACGGCCGTTTCCAATTTCTGATCCGCTGGCTTTGGCAGAGCGGCCAGCAATGTCGCCAGCTCTTTCCCGCCCAGCCGACGCATAAGTAGTTGAAGGGCAGCCACTCGCGCGCACGTAGGGCCATCTGCGGCGAAAACCCTCCTAAGCGAGCCGCTAAATTGATCCATGTCCTCCGGCCACAGGAGTGCCCCCAAAAGGACCAGCTGTGAATTCTCTATGCCTTCCGCCCTATCGTCTTCCAGCTGCCGATCCAATAGACGGCGGGCTTCCTTCTTCCAACCCAGCCGTGTCAGCAGAACCAGGTATCGTTCAAAATCCCGCCGACCCTTTCCTTTTTCCCAGCGGCGGCGCAGCCATTCGGCTGCCGCTTCGGACGGAGGTAGCAGGTAAGCAATCGCGTGGCCGTGGAACTCCTTCATCCCTTCTCCGTACCCCTGTCGATCTGCTACATCTTCCGCCATTTCCCAACAATTCCGGGCCAGA
>JAIRTQ010000010.1 GCA_031254835.1 Puniceicoccales bacterium
AGCAGCAGGGCTCCGATGGTGATGGCGGCGGGCTCTGTTAGAAAGGACCCGAGCGGCGGGGCCACAAGGAGGATGGCGAACCACCAGGCGGCCGCCGTTCCACGGCCCAGTCCGGCGAAAACGCCGATGATCTTCTCCGCCAACGACAGAACAGGGCGGGTAGCGGCCATGGCCATGATGACGACGATGAAGATCGGCTCGGAAAAAGAAACTTCATCGCATAGGTAGTGACGAAGAGCATCGATGCCTTCTGCCCAGCAGATGGCCAGGAGGGAAGGGATGGCCCAAATGGCAAAGGGGAGCTCTATTTCGCCAAGCAAATGGCAGAGATGGGCGTAAAACCCTAGAAGGGAGCGTTGTAGCCGCGCAGAGATGGGCAAACTGTCGCACCGTTTCTGGAATTGGCTCGCCTGGCGCCCTATGGCGCCGGCGCAGAATGTGTGCACGATGGCGGTGAAAAAGAAAAAGGCCGTGGCCACCTCACGAGGGGAAACGGAGAATTTGGAAGGGAGCGGCGACTCTCCATCGCCGATGGCCAGCTCGACCGATTCCGTAACCCCGTTGGCGGTTGCGGAGTGGCACAGTCCGTGAGCGAAAGCGCCGCCGGACCAGCACAGCATAAGAAAAATCGTCAGTCGCCCGAACGTACGCACAGGTTGCGTTGTGCCGTGGCCCTAGTTTATGACAAGCTGTTTTTCTGTTCCGATCGGCACTTCTGAAGAACAATTTTGACGCCCTTGGAGCGCATTTTACTAGAAAATTGGAAATTATGAATACTTTTTTTTAGAACAGGTGCCACCGATGGTTGGACGCTTCATCGAGAGAATTGAATCAAACTCATCGCACAGAATCGCCACAAGATGTCTTCCTATCCAGATCGGTGGCTACCTGTGCCGGCGTAGGTGCGCTGATCGGTGCCAATTTTGCACAGCGGCCGTTTCCCAGCAATCGATGTCTTTCTTGCGTCATATAAGCCTTATGCCTATCGCCTTTGCGGATGTTCCGGTGCCTTTTTGGGGGCTTTGATTTGCGGTGAAGTTGGGTATTTGTGGTATGCGATAGATGATAAAGAACTTACAAAAATGAGAACGAAGATAGCCTTGCCACTCACGAATTAACATGTAGCGAAAGGATTCTGGTCAGCTCCTTGGCTGGCTGTGCGGTCGGGATCGTCAATAGGGTGAGTATGGCACTTGGTCCCGAGGAGCCAATGATCTCTTCCACAGTACCGTTTAATACGGCGCTTGGCGCGACTTGTGCCGTCTGCTGGCTCGGCCTAACTAAACGGTTTTCGTCCCAACGCAAAACGATTCAACCGGCAACAACTTCGGGCTTTGAAGAGGCTTGTCCCTGGTTTTCCTGCCCTTTTTTAAAACGCTATTGGGGGACAATTTTATGGCCGTGTGATCGGTCGGTCCGTTCGGTCGATAGAAGTGGCCGGCGGTTGTTTCGCCTGTTTGGCGGAGCCTTCGAAAGAATGTATCGGCTTTTCCATACGGGAACTGCGTGATGACTGTATACCGGAGGAGCTTTTTCGGGCGAGCGGAAAAGAGGAGAATTCATTTGCGCATACGGGAGCTGTCCGATATTTTTCGGGCGGTTTTCGTGTCTTACGTTTGTGCCGCCGTTTTTCTGGGTTTATTGCTTACTTTCTTGGTGTCTGGAATTTTCTCCTTTTGGCAGTCGTCTAACGGATCCTTCAGAAGGTCATAGATTTCCTCGCCCTCCACGGTTTCCTTTTCCAATAGGAGTCGAACAAGCGTTTCAACGGCGGAGCGCTTTTCCTCCAGGATCTTCCGCGCCCGTTCGCATTCAACGGCAATTAGGGCTGCAATCTCCCCATCGATGGCGCTGGCGGTGCTTTCGCTGTAATTTTGTGTGCGGGTAATGTCGCGGCCCAGAAAGATATGGTCGACGTTTTCTCCGAGCGCAACGGGGCCCATTTTCCCCATACCCCAGTCGCAGATCATGTGGCGGGCCAGTTCGGTGGCAACTTTGATATCGGCGGCAGCGCCGCTAGACGTCTCACCCAAAAAGATTTCCTCCGAAATGCGCCCCCCCATGGCGCAGCAGATCTGATTCAGCGCGTGGTGTCGGGACTGGTTGAGAATGTCCTTCGTAGGAAGGAACATGGTGCTGCCAAGGCTGCGGCCGCGGGGCAAGATGGTGACCCGGTGAACCGGCAGCAGTCCGTCGTCGATGTGGGCCTGAACCATGGCGTGGCCGGCCTCGTGGTAGGCGGTGATGCGGCGATCCTCTTCGTCCATAAGCTTGCGCCGCTCCCGACCGTAGGCCACCTTGTCCCGGGCTTCTTCCAGGTCGTTCCACTCGACAACTTTCTTTCCCTTGCGGGCCGCCATGAGGGCCCCCTCGTTGAGCAAGTTTTCTAGATCCGCGCCGGCAAAGCCGGGCGTATTGCGGGCGACCTTTTTTAGGTCCACGTGCCTGTCCATTTTGATTTTTTTGCGTGCACCTGCAGAATTTCTTCGCGGCCGCGGATGTCCGGCAGATCGATGAGCACCTGCCGATCGAAGCGGCCCGGCCGGAGGAGGGCATTATCTAGCACGTCGGGCCGATTGGTGGCCGCCATGATGATGACCCCGTCCCGACCGTCGAAGCCGTCCATTTCCACCAATATGGAGTTGAGGGTCTGCTCCCGCTCGTCGTTGCCGCCGCCAAGGCCCGCCCCGCGCTGTCGGCCCACCGCGTCGATCTCATCAATAAACACGATGCAAGGAGCGTTTTTTCGGCCCTGCTCGAAGAGATCCCGCACGCGAGCGGCGCCCACGCCCACGAACATTTCCACGAAATCGGAGCCGCTGACGCTAAAAAACGGCACGTCCGCTTCACCGGCCACAGCCTTCGCCAAGAGCGTTTTACCCGTTCCAGGAGGCCCAACCATGAGGCAGCCCTTGGGAATTTTTCCGCCGATGGCGCTGTACTTCTGCGGCTGCTTGAGAAAATCCACGATCTCTGCCACCTCCTCCTTGGCCTCGTCGCAGCCGGCCACGTCCTGGAAGGTGATTTTTTTCTCTCCGCCGGCGTAAAGTCGGGCTCTGGTCTTACCGAAGGTCATCGCACTGCGGCCGGCCCCCTGGACCCTTCGGCCGAAAAGCACAAAGAGCAGAAAAAGCACGAAAAGAAAGGGCAAAATGCTGAGCGCCAGGTCAGAAAGGAATGTGCTGCCGGGTCTCTCTCGCAGATTGCGGCAGGAGACGATCTGATGGAAGCGGGCATCGGTGAGCCGGCCCTGAGCAAAAAAGTCCACCGGTGGGGCGGGCGGCGGCGCCAGCTGGACACGGCCGCTGACCTTGTACCACTGCAACCCCCGGCTGGGAACGGAGCGCAGCTCGCCGGAAATGATCCGGCCGGCCGCCGCCGCATCGGCCACGTCTCCCATG
>JAIRTQ010000049.1 GCA_031254835.1 Puniceicoccales bacterium
TCTTTCCGGATGCGGGAACGGATGGAGACGGACCCGCTTTCCCGCTCTTTTTCTCCCACCACGGCGGCATAGGGCACATGGAACAACTCTGCCCGCCGGATCTTTGCGCCCAATTTGTCTGAATGATCATCCATGGTCGCACGGATTCCTTTCTCCATTAGCGTTTTCTGCAATTGCCGGCCATAGGGAACGAGCTCGTCGCTGATGAGTAGAATCCGCACCTGTTCCGGCGCCAGCCAGAGGGGAAAATCGCCACCGAAGTGCTCGATAAGGATGCCACAGAAGCGCTCCAGCGAGCCGAAAGGGGCACGGTGGATCATGACCGGCACGAGCGGACGGTTATCAGGACCGATGTAGGTCAAATCGAAGCGCCGCGGCAAGTTGTAGTCCACTTGGACCGTTCCCAGCTGCCACTCCCGCCCCAGCACGTCCTTCACGACAAAGTCGATTTTTGGTCCGTAAAAGGCCGCGCCGCCCACTTCCACCTCATGGGGCAAGTCTAAGCTCCTAATTGCCTGTCGTAGCGCGACCTCTGATTTCCCCCAGGCCGTGTTGTCGCCGATGTACTTATTCGACTGGGGATCACGCAGGCTGAGTCGCACTCGATAGTCACACATGGCAAGCGTTTCGAAAATTTTCCGCACTAGAAACAGACAGCCGTTGATTTCACTCTCCAGCTGCTCTTCCGTGCAAAAAATGTGCGCATCGTCCTGGGTAAATCCTCGCACGCGGGTCATGCCGGACAGCTCGCCGGACTGCTCCCAGCGGTAGACGGTACCGAATTCGGCTAGGCGGCAAGGCAGGTCCCGGTAGGACTTTGGCGTGTTTGAGAAAATTTTAATGTGTCCGGGACAGTTCATCGGCTTCACGAGGAAGCCGCTGCGGGCACCGGATTCCAATTCGCTGGAAAGTTCATTGTAGGAAAGGGTCCCATCTAAATTTTCCCGGTCGGCGATGGGTTCAAACTGCGCATTGCGGTAGTAGGGAAAATGACCGGACGTGCGAAAGAGCTCCAGACGGGCAACGTGCGGCGTCATGACCTGCTCATAGCCCTGGCGGGTGAGCTCCTCCATAATGAACCGTTGTAGTTCCATCCGCATGGCCGTGCCGCGGGGAAGCCAGAGGATCAGCCCCGCACCCACGTCGTTATCGATCAAAAACAGCTGCAAATCCTTGCCCAAACGCCGGTGATCGCGGCGCTTGGCCTCTTCCACATTTGCCAGGTGCTCTTCCAATTCCTCCTTGGTGGCAAATGCGGTGCCGTAGATCCTCTGCATCTGCCGATTGGCCTCATTACCGCGATAGTAGGCACCGGCGATGCTCAGCAGCCGGAAGGCGCCGATGGCGCCGGAGGAAGCCACGTGGGGACCGCGGCAGAGATCCACAAAATCTCCCAGCGCATAGAGGCTAATCACCTCTCCTTCTGGAATGTCCGCCAATCGCTCCAGCTTGTAGTGTTGGCCGCTTTTCCGGAAAAATTTTTCCGCCTCGGCCCGATCCACCTCCCGCCGCCGGAAGGGCAAATCGACTGCTACGATGCGAGCCATTTCTTCTTCGATGGCGGCTAGATCTTCGGTATTAAATGTGTGGTCCCCGTCGAAGTCGTAGTAAAAGCCCGATTCCGTCGCCGGGCCGATGTCGATCTTCGTCGAAGGAAACAGCCGCAAAACGGCCGCCGCGAGTACGTGAGCCGCCGAATGGCGAATGGTTTCCTTAGAAGTCGTATTCATCGGGGCTTAGCGCTAGGCTTTTTTCCCCTGTTGGCCAACTTTTTTTCCCGAATACGACAACTATCCGAACGCCATCCTCCCCCTTCTGGGAAAATACACTATCAATGGCGGGTCAGTGGCGTAAATTTTGACAGCATATGACCCATCAGTTCGCCATCAATAGGGTGCGTGAATTTTTCATTTATCGGATGGCCGGCAACGAGAATGGCTTTGGCAGAAGGACATAGAACTCGGACCATCTCGAATTCGCAGGAAGGGGCCTGCTCTATCTCGCGCCCCTCCAACTGTGCCAGAGCATGGCGCAGGAGATAGCATCGAAATCCTTGCGGCGTTTGGACGGCGGCATAGTGGGCCCGATCGATCACGAAGAGATTATTTCGGTCGATGAGGGCGTCGCTGATGGGCAGGGCCGGAGAGACTAGATCGGCCTGCCCTAGCGCCTGACACACCTCGCCGATGAGGGAGCCCGGTACCAGCGGGCGGGCGGCGTCGTGAATCAGTATGCCCTCACCGTCTGCGCAGGATAGTGTCGTAAGGGCGTTAATTGTAGACTGATGGCGCTCTTTGCCGCCGGCGACGGGCGGCCTCAGCTTGCCATGGCTGGGTAAGGGAAAGTTCAAAAAATCCTCCGGCAGTACGACCGTTACAGAGTCAATGTCCGGGTGATTCAGGAATGTTGCCAGGGAGTAGTGAAGTAGCGGTTGGCCACCGATCGTCTGGAACTGCTTAGGCACGGCACCGCCAAAGCGCTGTCCTCTACCGGCCGCCAAAATGATCGCGTGATTACTCCTCCTCTTT
>JAIRTQ010000083.1 GCA_031254835.1 Puniceicoccales bacterium
ATTGCGTTGCCTCGTCCGGCGATCGCGGATCTATTGCGCCAATGTTTGAGAAGATTACGGAAAAGCTGCAGAGCGCCATGCGGACTCTGCGCGGGCTGAATGTCATCTCGGAGAAAAACATCACCGGCGCTCTGGAGGACGTACGGGACGCCCTATTGGATGCGGATGTTTCCTTTGAAGTGATTAAATCCTTCTTGGAGTGCGTACGGGAAAAATCGCTGGGGAAGAAGGTGCTCCAATCCGTTGCCCCCGGAGAACAGCTCATAAAAATCATCAATGATTCACTGGTAGAGCTGCTTGGCGGGAGAATGGAAGGGGACAGCGAAGAAACGGCCGTCCTATCCACGGAGAAGCCTTTGCGCGTTTTGCTGGTGGGGCTCAACGGCGCCGGGAAAACCACCACGGCGTTGAAGCTGGCCCGCTGGCTCAAGCGAAAGGACTACAACCCTCTTCTGGTTGCCTGCGACGTGCGGCGGCCGGCGGCCATCGATCAGCTGGAACAGTTGGCCCAGGAGGGAGAGATCCGCTGCTTCGCTGAGCGGGAGTGCCGTTCGGCGCTGGAAATCGTGAAAAAAGCGCTAGCGGAAGCGGAAAACGCCGGCGCCGACGGACTGATTTTCGATACGGCCGGCCGATTGCAGGTGGACGGCGAGTTGATGGAGGAGCTGGCGGAGTTGCAGAAAGTAGTACGGGCGCAGGAAGTTTTACTGGTGGCGGATGCGGCTTTGGGCCAGGAGGCCGTGGCCATTGCGAAAGCCTTCCACGAATCCGTTGGACTCACCGGCATCATTCTTAGCAAGGCGGACGGCGATGCGCGGGGCGGAGCGGCCCTGTCCATGAAATACGGCGTCGGGGTGCCCATCGTCTTCGTCGGGACGGGGGAACACTGCGACGATCTGGACATTTTCCGGGCGGAGGGCATGGCCCAGCGGATTTTAGGCATGGGCGACGTGGTAGCCCTGGTGGAGCGGGCTCAGGAGCGGGTCGACCGTAAGGAGGCGGACCGAATCTCCAAGCGTATCCGGAAGTCGGAGTTTGATTTGGACGATTATCTATCTCAACTGGAACAGCTGGGGAAAATGGGCTCCCTTGGCTCGCTTATGAAGCTGCTGCCGGGCGCCGGAAATGCAAATATTTCCGCTCAGGAGCTTTCTATGATGGGAAGGACTAAGGCCGTCATTCGAGCCATGACTCCCGAGGAGCGGCGGCGGCCGCAAATCATCGGCGGGAGTCGGAAGGTGCGCATCGCAAAGGGCTCCGGCGTAGAATTAAAGGACATTAATCACGTGCTCCGCCAATTTGAGCGCATGAAAAAATCCATAAAAACCATGAAAACGCCACAGGGAAAGAAAATGATGCAGCAGATGACGGCCTCAAACGCGCTCGGGCATCTTTCCAAACTCTTTGGCGGCAAGCAGTAGTCCTGCCATGGGGCGCCGTGCCACTGTGGAGCTCTTCGGAGGGCCCGGGCGGCCACTGGACTACTCCATCTCGGACGAATTGGAGGGGAAGGTCGTTCCCGGTTTGCTGGTGGAAGTGCCTCTCCTCAGGCGCCGTCGGCCGGCGGTGGTGCTGGCGCTGGATGGGGGCAGCTACGACGGTCCTTTGCGTCCCATCGGCCGGCTCCTCCGACCGCAGCCGGTGCTTTCTCAGAATTTGTTAGCTCTGGCCCGCTGGGTCGCCGCCTACTACCGCAATCCCCTCTGCCGGGTCCTGGAGCTGGCTGTGCCTACGCACCTGCGCAGGGTAGAAAAACGGCACCGGCAGGAATCATTTTTTGCCCCTCCCAATTCTGAACATTTTTCCGAAGAATCATTTATAGTCCATTTGGCCGTTGGCGACGGCCGGCAGCGGGAATTGGCCATCCTGGAGCTGGTGGAACGGGCCGGCCGCTCCGGCGGCCAGCTGCTGGTGCTGCACGGCGAAATCGGCGGAGCGGAAGATTTTTTTCGAAAAATGTCCAAAAAATTCCCCGCCGGCCGCTTCGCCCTCTGGCACGGAGCTCTGGGAGATCGGGCCCGGCGGAAGATCTGGGATGGGCTTTCTTCGGGAGAAATTTGTGCCGTTTCCGGGACCCGCTCCGCCCTCTTTCTCCCTTTCCCCAGCCTCTGCGCCATTGCCGTTGCCGACGAAGAAAATCCTAATCATCGGCAGGAGAGCGGAATTCGGTTTCACGGCCGGAACGTTGCCCTGCGGCGAGCCCGCATAGAGAACGTCCCCTGTCTGCTCACCGCCTCGGCTCCTTCGCTGGAGCTCTTTCGGGCGGCGGAATTGGGAAGAATTAGCCGCCTTGACCTGCCCGCTGACTTTCCCTCGTCGCGGCCGGCCGTCACCGCCGTGGACCTTTCTTCCATTCTTCCGACGGGACAGCTGCTCTCGCCGACGGTCCTCGGTCGCCTGCGAATGGCTCTGAAGGAAAAACGACGGGCCATCCTCCTACATCCCCGAAAGGGCTTTTCCCGCTCCTATTGTTTTCGCTGTGGGGCGCTCCTATGCTGCGAAAAATGCGGAACTGCGCTGACTTACATGAATCACGGAGACGGCCACCGCTGCGGCCGCTGCGATCGATCGTTTTCGGCAAAGGCGCGCTGCGGATCCTGCGGCGGCGCACTGCGACGGGTTGGGGCCGGCATTCGGAAAGTGGAGTTGCTCCTGGCGCGTCATCTTCCAGGAGCGCAGATTTTTTGCCGGGAAAGTGAATCTACGCCGCCGGGTCCGGATGGCCGGTGGAATATCTTGCTGAGCAATGTGCCGCCGCGGGGGACAGTCGAGGAGCGGGACGTGGGACCGGTAGCTTTGCTGGACGGCGATGACCTTTTCTATCCGAGAAACTTCCGCAGCGGCGAGCGGGCCTTTCAATTTCTATGGCGCCTGTCGGATCGAATGCACGCTGGCCAGGAGCTGCTCATTCAGACGACTCGGCCTGACCGTGCCCCCCTGCGCCACTTCCTTGCCGGCGAGCGGGAATCCTTTTGCGCGGAAGAGTTAGCCGCCCGCCGGGAATTTGCCTACCCACCCCATCGGCACCTGGCCCTACAAATTTTTTCCTGTGAAAATTTATCGCAGCTGGAAGACCTGGCTAACCGCTGGCCGTCGCTACTCACAGAGTGCTGTGCTTCGCTAGCTTCTGCCGAATGGAGGGGCCCCCTATTCCCAAAAGAAAAAAGGCGGGGTCAGTTCTGTGCAATTTTTTGGATTTTCTGCCACAACATGCTCCGCTTCACGGAACTGCTAGACCGACGGCGAGAGCAATTTGGACCAATTTCCGAAAATATTCGGGAAGAGTGGACCGTGGACCCTTTCTAGCGACTGCGATCTTGGAAATCCAATTGACAGGCGCAGCCAATCGGTTCCCATTGTCCCATGGCGAGAGAGCATGTAATCATCGAGTGCACGGAGGCGCGGGCCGAAGGGAAGCCGGTCTCCCGTTACATGACGACGCGCAATAAGAAGCTGCAGACGGAAAAGGTCGAAAAAAGGAAATATAATAAGTTTTTGCGCCGCCATACTTTGCACAAAGAGATTAAAAGCTGACTCCTTCCGCATAAAACCTGGACAGGAGAAATTAGTTTACAAAGTTTCCCCCTCCCGCACGCTTAGCCGCCGGTGGCTCGGTTGCGTTGGCAGGTTCTTTGCGTGCTGTTCTTTGCGGCTGATCGGTTGGCCGTGGGAGCGCTGTCCGAGAACACGTGGGGCGACCTGGCATTGGCGCATTCTGTCTACGGGGACGGCCCGGCGAAAGGAAATAACAGGCTTGATTGGAAAGATCTGACCGGTGTGTGGGACGAAGAACCGGCAAAGGATGAAATGGCTCCAGCAGCCGAGGAGGACGGCAGTTTTGATGCGGCAGGTGAAGAGTCGCAATCGCTAGCGGTGCCACCGCTGTCGATGGGCCACGGCGAAGTGCGGAAGAAACTCCTTCAAGCTGTGGAGAGGGAATGGCAAGTCGCCGGCGAATTCGCGTTGTCCGACGGCGGGAAATTCCCTCCCCAAAAATCCTCTCTGGAGGAAAAGCTGCATACGATCCTGATTCCTAAGATTTGTTTTCGCGATACGCCCTTCCGCGATGCGGTGAATCTGCTGGCGGAGGTTGCCGAAGAGCTGGATCCGGGCGGGGACGGGGGAGGCCGTGGTATCAACATCGCCTTCCGCGATAGCCCCGACGGGGCTCAGCCTGTGCACATGACCCTCCGCAATATAGAGTTGGGACGAGCGATCCAGCTGCTTGCCCAGTGCGCCGGTTTTGAGTGGGAGGTGGACGGCGATGTGGTGTTGCTTAGCTCGGCGGAGAAAAATTGCGAACGGCTCCGCACAAAGTTTTTTCCCCTGTCCCGGGCAACGGTACTTCGAATGACCAACATGCGACAGATGCAGGACGACGAAGGGCAGATCGCTCGAGAGGAGCGGCTCCTGCAGGAATTTTTTCAAAATTCGGGAATAGATTTCTGCGAATTTCCCGGTTCCACGCTGGCCTACGACGGCAGCTGGCTCATCGTCACCCAAACGCCTCGAAACCTGCGGCAGGTGGAAGAGGTCCTCCGCCGCTACGACCGGGCCAAGCAGGTAGAAATTGAGACAAAATTCATTGAGGTGCAGCAAGGTGCACTGGACGAATTGCAGTTCCGTTGGCATGCCACGAGAGACGGAACCAAGAAAATTGCTCTAGAAACAGATGGCGTCATCCGCGCGATCGCGCAGGCGTTTTCGCCGCAGAACGGTACGAGCTCGAGCGGCGCCATCGTGTTGGAGCCGGACGGCGGTGGGGCGGAAAAACGGATCCCCATCGCCAATGTGCCTCCCATTCCGCCGAGCAGCGCCAATGTGGGACAGAATTCCGTTCCGCTGGTCGACATCATGAGTGTGGTCGGCGGCACGCAGATCGGCTTCGTCTTGCGGGCTCTAGAGCAGCAGACGGGCGCGGACCTTATGAGTGCACCGAAGGTCACCGTGCTCTCTGGAAAGACGGCGGAAATAGTGGTAGCTCAGGAATTTCGTTACCCGGAGGACTATGACCCTATCCTCTCCTCGGTCGGGACCAGCTCGGGAACATTGAGCGGCTCCTCGGCTGGGGTTACCATCACGGCCGGGACGCCGCGCAATTTCAAAACCCGGAACATCGGTGTCGAAATGCGGGTCACCCCCATAGTCGAGGCGGACGACCGCATCAGCCTCCGCCTGGAGCCCTCCGTCACGGAGTTTGAGGGCTTTGTCGAATACGGCGGCTCTTCCATCGCCGTTTCCGGTGGCTCCACGGTCACCGTCCCCTCCGGCTTTTTCCAGCCCATTTTTTCCACGCGCCGCATCACGACCGAGGTAACCATCGACGACGGCGCCACGGTTGTCATGGGCGGTCTCACGCGGGAGGAGGTCAAGTCGGTGCGGGACAAAATTCCCTTTTTAGGTAGTATTCCAATAGTGGGCAGGATTTTTCGCTCAAATGGGCAGAGCTCCCAGAAACGAAATTTGCTTATTTTTGTCACGGCTCGGCTTTCCGATTCGCCCAGCTTCGACGGCCTTGAGGGGGAAATCGTCCGCGTACCGCGGGATGGAGAAATAAGGAAGCTGCCCGCTGAAAAGCGTGGAGTAGCCAGCGGCTGGAATCCAGCGGTACGGACGAACCTACGGCCGGCCGCCTCTGGCGGCCGGCCGCAGAGCCAGCGGAACGGCGGCGGCCGTGTCCGATCGGTGGCCCATGGGCGGACCACTTCCTAGCCCGCTCGACATAGCAATTTGACGGCGCCGTAGGGGATGCTAGTTGGGTGACGTGCGCGACTTGCGTTCTATGGACATGGCGGCCAGCTGCGGCGGCCGCTGGGCCGGCCCTTTGCCTGACCGGCCCGTCGAGGGCGTTGCCATCAATTCGCGGCAAATCCGCCCCGGTGAGCTCTTTG
>JAIRTQ010000042.1 GCA_031254835.1 Puniceicoccales bacterium
TGAGAGAGTTTCGAGTGCAAGGCGGGAGTAGGCCACTTCCGGCTTGCGGAGGCCGCCGGCCGTTCCGTCCGTGGCGACGATGGCCTCCAGGAACCGGTCCAGTCCCAAAATTTGGCAGATCCGCTCCGCGAAAATCCGCTGCTTGTTGGTGAAAAGGGCAAGCTTGCGGCCCTGTCGCCGCAATCCTTTCAAAATCCAACGGGCACCGGCCAGTTCTTTCAGTCCATCTTCCAGCGTCTCCGTCATGTGTTTTTGATAGAGTTCACAAAAACGGTCCACGGTCGGACCGTCCGCTCGGCTAAGAACAGTCAACGCCGTATCCCGCAGCGGAGGACCGATTAGCGGGCGCAGGCATTCATCTTTCAGCGGTTCGTGGCCCATTCGTCCAAGTGCCCAATTGTAGCAGCGGCAGATGGCATTGAAATGGTCCACGAGCGTGCCGTCCAAATCAAAGAAAATGGTTTTTAGCATCATTTTAATACCCTATAATCTTGCAAATTTTGCCGCAAATGCAAATACTGTGACGCTGTGGTCGTCTCTGCGGACTTTTCCCCTCAGGCCCGGCTGGTGGCCGATGGAGAGCGCTGCCGCATCGTTCTAACAGGCGATTGGAAAGCCGGGCCGGTACCCGCCGCGCGGAAAGTTTTGCGGGAATGGGAGGGTTCTCTGTCGGCCGACGCCATAACGGTAGAAATTTCCGTAGATGCTTGGGACAGCCGGCTTGCAGCTTTTCTTTTGCAATTGAAGGAAGCCCTAGCCGAAAAGGGAACTAGTCTGAATTTCTCCCAGCTGCCGAAAAACTTGAGCAAACTATTGCAATTGGCGAAGCGGGGCCAGGCGAAGGCCATTGCGGATCCCGATTTGGATCGGGAACAGTTCGGGTTTACTTCCGCTCTGCGGGATCGGCTCGCATTTATCGGCGAATTGGCCCTCGAAATCGGACAGCTCTTTCGAAGAAAATTGATTCCCTACGGCGTCGGCTACGGAGCTCTCTTTCGCCAGTGCGGCGTCGAGTCGCTGCCAATCATTGCTCTTATCAGCTTTCTCACCGGGACCATTCTAGGCTTCATCGGCGCCGTCCAGCTGGCCGCCTTCGGCGCCACCATCTACGTGGCCAATTTGGTCGCCATCGCCATGGCTCGAGAAATGGCCTCCATCATGACCGGCATTGTCCTCACGGGCCGCATCGGAGCCACGTTTTCGGCCACCCTCGGCTCCATGCGCACTGGCGGCGAGATCGATGCGTTGGCCACCTTTGGCCTTTCTCCCGTTGCTTTTTTGGTCATACCGCGGGTTCTCGCCTTGGCGCTGATGGCTCCGCTGCTCTGCATTTTTTCCGTTTTCGCGGGGATCGCCGGCGGCATGGCCGTTGTCCTGCCAATGTTTCAAATTTCTGCGACGCAATATATTAATCAGTCTTTTTCATCCGTAGAATTAGGCACTTTCTGCTTTGGCGTCGGAAAGAGCGCATTTTTTGCCATCCTGATCGCCGCCATTGCCTGCCGCAGCGGAATGGTATGCGAGCGAAGTGCCGTCGGCGTTGGTCAAGCCACGACCCGTTCCGTCGTCGCCGGCATCACGGCCATCATCGTGGCCGATGCCATCTTTGCGGTCTTGGCGGAACGGCTGCACATCTAGGGCCATGGAAACGGAGCGACAGGTTCAGCCGGTTCTGACGGTGACGGAGTTGGCCATCCGGCGCGGGAACCGTTCCCTGCTAGAGGGAGTTAGTTTTTCCGTGGCTCAGGGAGAGATTTTTTCCATCATCGGGGCGAGCGGCTGCGGAAAGAGCTCTCTGCTGCGGATCCTTTTGGGTTTGGACCTGCCCGCCTCCGGCACAGTCCGGCTCTGTGGGGTGGATCCGGCGAAATTGCTACGGCAGGGCGGAGTTGCCGTGCCCCACAGCTATGGAGTTCTATTCCAAGAGGGCGCCCTTTGGACCTCTATGTCGCTGCTAGAGAATGTCTCCCTCCCAATTCGCAACTATCACAGGGAATTCAGCGACGAGGAAATTACCGATCTGGCCATCTTCAAATTGGCCCTCGTCGGACTGGGTGGCTTTGAAAATTTTTATCCCAACCAAATTTCCGGAGGCATGGCTCGGAGGGCTGCCATTGCCCGCGCCATTGCTCTGGATCCGCCTGTGCTTTTCCTCGATGAGCCCTCGGCCGGCCTAGATCCCGTCACCGCCCGTCAGCTGGACGAACTCATTTTGCAACTCCGATCCTGTCATGGGACTGCCGTCGTGCTGATTACTCACGATTTAAGTAGCATCCGGCGCATTTCGGACCGCGCGGCTTTCTTGGACCAGGAAAGCCGATCCCTGCTGGAAATCGCTCCACCGGCGGAGATGGCGGAAAGGTCCCCCCATCGGCCAGTACGAGACTTTTTTGGGGACCGGCTAGGAAATTGGCCGAAGAAAAAAGCGATCCTACAGAGGGTCACGCCGTGAAACTGAAGGATCCCACTTACGTTGGCATCTTTGTAATCGGTGCCGTGTTGGCCTTTATCGCCTCCGTCCTTTTCTTTACGGAGGGACCCATCTTCGGCAGCCACGAGCACGCGTTCGTTCTCTATTTCAACGAGTCCGTCAACGGCCTGGAGGTGGGAGCGCCGGTGAAGCTGCAGGGAGTGCGTATCGGGCAGGTAAAGAAAGTGGTAGCCCGCTTTGACTCCGCCCGAAGGAGCGTACAGGTGCCGGTAACAATCATCTTAGACGATGCCTGTTGGCGGGCAGGCCGACGGGAGCGACTTCGGCTGGCGGATGATCGGCAAGAGAAATTCTCAAGTGCGCAGGAAAAAGAAGGTGCTCCTGCCCGCTCCGAGTTCAGTCGCTCTCCCCTCATCATCGGCATGGTGGGCTCTCTCCGGATGGAAAGTTTTGTCACCGGCAAACTCTTCGTAGAATTGGAGTACGCGCCCACCTCGGCGGGCGATTATTTGCGGCCCGATGCGGACGGAATGCCAAAAATTCCCACCCGACCCAGCGATTTGGAAAGTCTTAGCGACCAGCTCAGCACAGTCGCCGAAAACGTGAGCCGTATCAACTTTTCCGCCATCGGAAACGCCGCCGAACGCATTCTACAGTCGTTGGCCGCCGTCGATTGGGCCAGCCTATCCCGGTCCCTTGTCAGCCTATTTTACTCCGTAGCGAACGTGACGAATAGCGAAGATACCCGCCGCATCATACACTCCTTTGCCGAACTATGTCAAAATCTGGCCGAATTGTCCACGACGATCAGCGGGGAGCTGCAATCCGCTCTGCCTGTCCTCCGCAGCTCTCTTGCAGATATTTCTCACAGCGTCGAAGGTCTTTCCGGGTTCCTTCGCCCCAATTCGCCCTTTGCCGTTTCCGCAGAGCGGCTCCTTCGCAATGTGAACGCGGCCGCACAGGCCATCGGCTTGTTTTTTGAATTTCTAGAAGAAAATCCGCGGTCGCTCATCTTCGGTCGCCCCAAGGACGATTTATCCCAATGAGTTGCGCCGTCCGGCTTAGATTTTTTGGGTCAGAGTCTCTGCGGTCAAAAGTCCTGTTTCGGAAGCCGATGGAAATAGTGTTGTCCTATGCCGGCAAGTTGCCACAGAATCTCCAGGGGTAACAGACGATGAGAAAAATTCTACTTACGATTGCAGCGATTTGCGGGGGAGCGGCCGTGGCGGCCTTCGGCCAGTCTAGTCCGCCCTTCAGCGCCGTGACTGTGGATGTGGCAAAGGTTTATGCCGACTATCAGCGGGCGGAGCGCTCCAAGGAGCAATTTCAGCAGGCCGTGGAACGGGCGCAGACGGAGATGCGTAGCATGCTGGACGAAGGCGTTACGCTCGCCAAGGAGCTACAGGACATCGAGGAGCGCATGGATAATCCAGCTCTGAGCGAAACGGCCCGAGAAAAATTGCGCAAGAAGGGAGAGGAAAAGGCGGATGAAGTTCGCAAAAAGGAAATCGAGGTGAATGCCTTCCGTCAGCAGATGGACCGAGAATTGATGGAGCGGCGCGAAGAGTTTGTTGGCAAGCACATCGAAGAAATCCGCCAGGCAGCGGAAAAAATTGCCAAAAAGAAAAAAGTACAGGTGGCTTTTAACATCTCCTCCGGGGCCATCCTCTACGCCGCCCCCGCCATGGACATCACGGACGAGGTCGTTGACTACCTCAACGATGACGACGACTAGAATTTCGCTCCGCGCGAGCTCAGCTCGCGCGAGCCCTGCTCACATCGCCGCCGCAAGACGGACACAGTGGGTCCGGAGTTCCTCTATTCTCGGCACCGCACCTAACTATTTTGCCGGGCCGGACGAAGTTCTTAGTTCGGGAAGAAATTCCGCTACGGCCAGGCAGAGTAGAAAAACGGCTTCTTTCCACTCCAACGTCCTCGACGCATCAATGGATCCTACCGGCTGGGCACAGTGACTCTGGAGCTCGTCGTCATGAACCAGATTCATGCCGATGCCTACAATCATTTTGTCCTCGGCGCCAATACTCTCCACAAGTACGCCGCCCACCTTTTTCTCCTCCAGTGCCAAATCATTGGGAGGAACCGACATCAACGGAACGGAAAACTTTTCTCGAAAATGTTTTGCAATTCGCTGGGTCAGCCGAAAGGCGAAGGCGGCCCGATCGCAGTCGGGCCGCACGCAGTCGATCGCAAGGGAGAGGTAGATATTTCCTTCCTTCTCGCCGATCCACCTTCGCCCGCAGCGGCCTCTACCGGCGCTTTGCCGGCCTGCCAAGACAATGGCCGGCCGACCTTCCGCCTCCACAAGTGTCCGCGCAACGTCTTGCGTGCTGGCAACTTCTTCAAGGAAGCGAAAGTTGAAAATTTTTAGTAGGCCATTCGCTTGAAGTGTCGCTTCCAAACTCTTTGGCACACTCACCGTATCCATTGACAACGCCTAGTCGGTTGGCATCTTGATGGCCATGGCAATGAAAAATGGTGCCCCGCGGCCTGTTTTCTATGATCGGCTGCTGCTCTTTTTCTCCCGCAATGGCCGTTCTATTTCCATCGGTCTGCTCCTGCTTATTTTTGTGGCACTGACATTCGGCTGCCGCGCCGTTTTTCGCCACTTCCACCTTGCCCGTGCACAGAACCATTTCGCCGCCACACAAAACGATTCCGGCGAACTGGCCGCTTTTGCGGATCGCTTTGGAGATCTGCCGCTCGGTGCCCTCGCTTCCTACGGTACTGCCGCTAGCGCCATGGGTCGCGGCGATTTCGCGGCCGCGACGATCTCCTACGGCCGCTGCAAGGCGCTGGCGTCTGCCAGGCTCGACGGCTTCGCCGCCCTTGCCGGCGCTCTCGCCCTTGCCCGTTCCGGCGAACTGCAAGAATCTACAAAACGGTTGACGGCTGTCGCGTTAGATGGGGCGCAGCCTTCCATCGTCCGTGCCGGCGCCCGCTACTTTCAGGCGCTATTGGCACGAGAAGCGGGGCAGATGGCCCTAGCCTGTGAAGCGCTGGAAGCCCTATCGCAGCTGCCGGAGCGTGGCGATTGGGAAAAAAAAGCAGCCGTCCTTTCGCTGCCCTGAGCTTCCTTCCGTGGCTAGCCGGTCGATGGAGCGTGGCCGTTGGGGAGAGTCGGTCGCTGCCCGTTTTCTCAGACGGAATGGCTATAAAATCCTCCAACGCAACTGGCGTAACGGCTACTGGGAGATCGATTTGGTCGCTCGAGACAGCGACGTGCTCGTCTTCGTAGAGGTAAAAACTCGTCGGATGGGCGACACCATTGGGGGCTATGGAGCGGCCGTGGCACCGGCCAAGCGCCGTTCTCTGCGGAACGCCATCGATGCCTATCTGCGCAGCCTCGGCGGCGAAATCCCCTGTTGGCGTTTCGATGTGGTGGAAATTTTCACGCCAGCCCGCAGCCGCTCGGCAGAACAAATCTTCCACTTTGAAGGGGTTTCCCTCGATGGCCCGTGTCTGGCTTGATCGGCTGGCAGAGGGCCTTTCATCGCCCAGGCGTACACTGCGGCCATGCGTAAAAAGACCATGGCCACATGTATGACCCCCTGAGCATGCGTAGATCCCTCGAGTCAAATTTCAAACGTGCGGTAACGAACTACGGCTGCAGCTCGTACTTATCGCAGCATTCACCCCCGGCGGCCCAGCACGATCTGGCGCTCTCTATGACAATGGTTACGCCGGAAGACACGAGGATGATCACTATGGCTTGCATAATGTCCACGTTGTCTGCGCCTCTCCTATACTTGTCCGCGTCAAAGCACCCGCCTATGAGCGCGACAACACCTCCGATGGCAGCAGAGATATGGCCCCAGGTTTGCACGCCGCAGTCACACGCCTTACAAATAAATCTCCCCATGGCGCCACCAACCGTAACGCAGCCCCTCCACAATTTGAAGAACCCCAGCCGCGTAGTCCACGCCACTGTCCCCTTTGCTGTATTGGTAGATGTTCCACGTCCCCGTGGCAAGTTCGACCCCGCCGGCGGTCAATTCCGCCAGCAAAGGCATGCACGGGTAAAATTTGGGGAGCGGGAAGGGAAATTGCCCTTGTGTTTTTGGGGGCCCGGTCCCCATTCTTCCCAGGTGGGGCTGCCAGGAATAGCGTCCGTTGCCGTGTTGGCCGGTGCGCTTTTGGCCATCGGCGGGCTGTGGGATCGCCTGCGGCGAAGAACGGTAGAATTGCTACGTGAGCGAAAGCTACGCGAGGAGGTCGCGCGTTCCCTCTGCGAGCTCTCGGGAAAATACCACTCTTTAGACCGCACCTATGCGGAATTTTGCGGTCGAGAGGAGGAACGGCGGCGGGCCAATGAGGAAAAAATGGCGTTGCTGGCCAAGGTGCGGGAAGATCTGGCAACGACCTTTGGCGGGGCGGCCTTGAAGGCTTCCGAAGAGGCGCTGGAGAGGTTGCGGGAAGGAAATCGGCAGGACGGAGAGCGGGAGCGGGAGCGACTTGAGGGAGTTTTACGACCCATGCGGGAATGTGTGGAGCGCTTGGACGGCAAGGTCCAACGGAATGACCGCCAATGGAACGAGTCCATGGCCCGCTTCGAGGAGCAAATTCGCCAACTGCTGCAAACTAACCGGGAGCTGGACCAGGAAACGAAAAAATTGACCAATGCGTTGCACCGACCACAGCTGCGCGGCCGTTGGGGAGAGCTGCATTTGCGGCGGCTGGTGGAAATGGCCGGCCTGCGAGAGCACGTGGATTTCGATGAGCAGGTGGCCGTCGCGGCCGACCGGAACACGCTGCGAGCTGATATGATCATTCATTTGCCGGACGGCCGCGACGTCATCGTCGACGCGAAAGCGGTGCTGGAGGCATTCGCAGCGGCGGAGGAGGCAGACAGCCGAGAGCGGCGCGAAGAATTGCTCAAACAGCACGGACAGAATGTTTTTCTGCGAATCCAGGAATTAGGGCGAAAGGACTATTGGAAATTTTTTGGCCCCGCCTTCGAATATGTGGTCCTATTTCTACCAGGGGACCACCTCTACGCCGCCGCCGTGGAGGCCCGGCCTACCCTCTTTGACGAGGCCATCAAGCGGCACGTGCTGCTCGCCTCCCCAATGACCTTTTTAGCCCTCCTCAAAACTATCGCCTGCAGCTGGTCCCAGGCCGCAATGGCCAGGGAGGCAGCGACCATCGTGGAACTGGGCAAAACGCTTATGGAGCGGATGCAGGTCGTTCTAGAGAAATTTTCCGATGCCGGTCGACACCTGCGCCGTACCGTAGAAGCCTACAATGGCACGGTGGCTTCCATCGAAAGCCGACTGCGGCCGACGCTGCAAAATTTCTCTCGGTTGCAGTCACTCCACGCCGCCGAGCCGTCGGCCCCTGAACCTCTCGAGGCACAGCCCCGCCTGCCGATCATGGAAGATGAGCGGCCGTCATCGCAGAAAAGCGACTGATCTGTCGTCGCTCTTAGCTATCCGGCAGCTTTTTGCCATTCGCTAGCGTCTGGAGCAGCCGGCCGCCATTTTCTTTGCTGCAAGAGCCGATTCATTGCACATCGCAACAATAGACATTTCCCGTTGACGGCTGGATGGAATTGCGCTCCCTGGAGCGACCGCTCGGGTGGTGGAACTGGCAGACACGCTGTCTTCAGGCGGCAGTGCCGAAGGGCATATGGGTTCGAATCCCTTCCCGAGCACCATTTTTTTATATTGTGCTTTCGAAGACACTTTTCATTCTTCCGCCGGTGGCGGATCGGAGAGGTTGTCTGCTGGCGCTGATGGCGGCGCTTTCCTTGATGTCTGGCGCATTCGGTTTGAGCTGGGACGTTTTTCTGCTTCGTTCGACAAAAGACGTGGAGGCCGGCTCGAAGTTTGGCCAAGCGAAGGAGGAAGTCTCGCTGACGGCCGCGCACAATTTTGCCAACAGCACTCTATTTTGCAATGCAAACGGCCGGCTCATGGAAGGTGCCCTCGGCTGCAATAGGCTCTCCACCAGAGTTGGCTACCAGACGTTCATTATGGGTCTCTGCCAGCTAGGAGTCGACTGCCAAGCTAACTTCTATTTTCGTAGCGAAGTTTGTAGCGAAGACCGCGAACAGGACAACGATGTGCATGGGACCATCCGCGTAGGTGATGATTTTTCGTTGGGCTGTGATGCCATTTATAATTTTAATAGGCGGGACATCAACGCCTGGCTGTCCACATCTCGGCTTGGCAGCCTATCTCCCATCGGCCTAAATTCTCTCTACCTGCGAAGTTTCCTTTCATTCGGCTATGATCGTTGTCTCCGTCCGGACGGCGAAATAAATTTTTTCCGGGATACCAAGTCAGAGAAACCACACTGGTTTTTTTACTACGGCTGGGGTGGGGATTTGATTCTGCAACATGGCACTGCGCCAGCCTTCTCAATCCTTGGCGTTCGCTGTGCTGGCAACTTTGCGTCTAAAACGAACTGGAACAACCGAGATAGACAGCATCGTCATTCACTATGGATGGTTACTGGAGTAAGGTTCCAGTTCTGACGGCGTCCGGACGAAAAGCAGCTGCCCGCAGAGGTAAGTTTTCAGGAGCGGCGGTCGCAGCATCACATTGGATTGCCGGCCTGCCACTCATAGATTAGACCGGCGCCAACGCCTAAAAAGATCAATATGAGGGCGATGGTAAAAGCAACCCAGCTAAATGTCAAGGCGGTGAAAAGTCCAATGATAATTCCTGCGGCAGAAGACATAAATCCTGCACCAAATACCTTTAAAACGATCCATGCTCCCGATTTTGAGGAAGCTGTAAAGTCTTGTGTCGTTATGTTGCCAAACATATCCACAGTTCTAATGGCAGTTTTACTTGAGCCGCCGATGAGTGATCCACAGAATTCGCCAGTATGTTTGCGTTCTGGCGAAAAGACGGCAACACTGCAGTTAGAATTGTTATTAGTTGAATGAAAGCACGCGATAACATCATTAAATTCACTTCTTTTTGCGTCTTCTAAGGTGATTGGAACGAATTGCCCTTGCCCTTTCCTAACGAGTAACTGCAGGTTTGTGGTAGCATCAGCAAAGTTGAACATCGCATCCGCTAATGTAACGCCTTTGTCGGTCATGCCTATGGCTCTCAGTGTGTCTTTTATGGCGTCCGTGTCGGTAATTGGCTCCGGGCCAACATCTACGGTATTCGATTCATTTCCGGCGAATAGCGCAAGCGTTCCGAATGTTATCTGGCCAAGGCCCTGCACCTCGGCCGCCGTATTTAAGACCCTGATTCCCGCCATAGTCACCAGGCGCGCAGAAGTTACTTTCTTGCCATTAATTTCATCCCGAATAACTGTCCC
>JAIRTQ010000058.1 GCA_031254835.1 Puniceicoccales bacterium
AATGGCCGTTTTCGAGTCATAGATTCGCTAACCACCTCGTTTCAGTTGCTTCGATTGGAGAAAATTCCATATCGACTTTGCCTGGAAGGATTTATAAAAAAAGAGAACGGTGCCATGACCCTCTTTGTCCGGGATCGCGAAACGGGCCAATTGGAACTGGTGGCGGAAGGGACTGCCTCGCGGGAAGGAGATTTTTTTGTCGAACGCTGCGATTTTCGAACGGGACCGGAAGGAGCTGTTCGGACGGTGCTACTGCGGGACGGGCGAGATGGCCGCCGCAGGCGGCTGCCGCTCGACGGCTCCATTCCGGCTGAAAGATTTCACATTGAAATTCTTTCGAATCGGTACGGCCTGCAGGAACTTCACAGCTTTCATGGCCTGGGAGAAAAAATAGCCCACGGCGGCAGATTTTACGAACTGGCTGGGGCCGAGCCCGCCTCCGGCACCGTTCACCTTTCTCCTAGCGAATTTCCAGAACGAGCTTTCTATCTGCAGCTGTCCGCTGGCGGAATGGAAGAAGAAAAAGATCCCGCCGGCTTTTGCGCACTTTAGCGGACTTTGACCGGTACGGTCGAAATGATGGCACTGTGAAGTTAGCCAGCTGTTCGGCCTCGCCCGGAAACAAACCTATGATCTTTCTTGTCCATGGTCTTGGACGTAGGAAATAACTGTCATCTTATTTCCCTCCTGACGACAGTGGATGCGATAGGGACGCAGGCCTACAAGTTCTCGTAGACCAGTTTCCGTACGGTTGGAATTTTCCAAAAGGATGACATCTCCAACACGCAAATCGGCAAGTTCTTCTCGCATTACGGAGAAGGATGCGATGCAATTAAGGACCGACGGCAGGGTCGAGTCGCAATGCCAACTGGGGACAGGCTCTACGGCCCGTATGGTTTCTAAAATTTTCTTCGCCAACGACCAATCCACGGCAAGAGATCCGCTAAGAAGCAGCGGCACTGCCTTTCCTTCATGAGGATTTTTTTCGTATAGCGAAAATGACAGCCGGCAAGGGAGCGTCTTTTTGGACGGTACGGACTTGAGGTGAACCGCTTCAATGGTAGCCGGTTCGGCAAGCCAACCTTCAATGGCCGTTAGCAAAGGATCGAAAAGAGACTCCAGAAGAATTGCCTGGACATCGGGCGGGTAAATTTCCAGCGCCAGCTGCTCCAGTTGCGCACTTAGCGGGATACAGGCGGAAAGATTCCGAACGCCAATCCGCAGGCAGTGGTCCCCCACCTGCAAATCAATGGCCGCACCATCCCTAGCGCTGCCCTCCGGCAGTAGGGAAAGAAACAGCTCGCGACCGCCATAGGAAATGGGCAAGATTCGGGCCGTAAAAAAAACGCCATTACGAAAGTCCACCTCCGCGCCCCCCATCTTTAGGGCTGTTCGCGAGAGAATGGGGGTTCCTTTTCGTCGCCGAGAAGACTTTATCGCCGCCTTTGCCATCGCTAGGCACGCCCTTTCGAAGCAAACGGATTACGCAGTTCTTCATTGCGTTCGTACTCTTCTCGGCTGTCCCGCTGGCCCCGGGAACGGCCATCGCCACCTCCCCCACTCAGGTTATTTTCGCCGCCGCGTACACGGGACCTGATCTCGACGTTGTTCAGCGTCATGCGCTCGACGAGAGCACTGCGGAGCAGGCCCTGCTGCTGGGAAATAAGATCGGCCTGCTGTGAATTTTTGGTCAAAAAAATGACTCGCAATGAATCCCCGTCGCGAAGAATTTGCACCTGGCTACCTCCTAGCAGAGGGTCCTTCAAATCCAACCGCACCTCTTTCCCTTGGCTAAGGGTTGTTTCATGGACGAGGATCTGGCTTACCAGCCGATGGATCACTTCATCGAGAGACTTCACCGATGGGGGCGACGAATTTTCCACCTTCGGCACGGGAAGTTGAATCGGCAGGACAAACGCAGCTTCCGGCAGGAGGTTCTCCATCGATAGCCCATCTTCTTCGTGCCCATAAGTTTTCTCTACTGGCCTAGTAGACAACTCTTCCCCTGCGTCGACCGCCGGAGCGTCTTTGTCCTTTTTTTGTTTCTCCGTCTTTTGTCTCAGAGGTGCGACAATGGAGTTAAAAGCGAAGAAGCCTCGCTTCATCGCATTTTGAAAATTTTGCACATCTTTTTGGGGAGGATCGCTCCGATTTTTCTGCCGCTGCTCCACACCGCCTTCGCTGATTTTTTGTTCTTTTCCCGTTCGTTCTATTTCAGCCATCGCAAGTTCCTCCTATATAAGTGTTTTCTGAAATTTCACCTCGTTCGCGCCTTTCGGACGAAACGACTCCTCCAGCTCTTTATCGCTCAAAAACTCCTCCAGTTTCGCCTGTTCTGCCATCCACTCCTCTTTGTGGGCGTCCAACTTTTTCAGGTTTCTCTGCGCCAAGATCCGCTCATTCTTTTTCTCCTCCAGCAGCTTCTGCGCTTTTTTTACGTCCTCCTTAGCATCCTGCACCCGCTTGACATACTCCGGCTCCTTCTCGCGAAGAGAGCGAATGGCGTAGGTCAAATCATCTATGGAAGCCTTGTGCACCGACTTCCGGAGAATTTCCATATATAACCTATTAATTTCCGAGTCAACCCAATTGCGGTAGTCTTCCAGTTCCTTTTCGCAGATCGGTACCTGTTTTTCTGCCTCTGCCAATCGCTCCTTTGCGGCCAACAGCTCCCGCTCTACCCGGTCCTTTCGCAAGGTTCGCACCCGCACCAGGTCCGCAAGGATGTATTTCGCCATGGCCAACCAAACCTCCTCAAAGTCCGACGGCTTCCTTGAGCTTTTGAATTGTCCCCGCAAAAGTCTCCTTTTCGCCGAGACCCTGCCGCAAAAATTTATTTATGGCATCGATACGGTCGATGGCCTCATCCGTTTCCTTGTCGTTGCCCCGCTTGTATTCGCCGATGCGGATGAGCAGCTCCACTTCCTGGTACTTGCCCAGCAGGGTTCGCAGTCTCCCCGCCGCCGCCAGGTGGTCCTTGCTGGTAATGGCGTTCATGACGCGACTTACGCTGCCCAGCACGTCGATGGCCGGATAATGGTTTGCTGCGCCCAGTTTTCGGGATAAAATGATGTGCCCATCTAAGATGGATCGCGTTTCGTCGGCGATGGGCTCCGTCATATCGTCGCCCTCTACCAAAACAGTATAAAGTGCTGTGATGGATCCCTTCGTTGACTGCCCCGCCCGTTCCATGAGCTTAGGCAGGGTGGCAAAGACGGAAGGTGGGAAGCCGCGGCGAGTGGGCGGCTCTCCGGCGGAAAGGCCAATTTCCCGAAGTGCTCGGCCGAAGCGGGTCACCGAATCCATCATGAGCAGCACCTTTTTCCCTTGATCACGGAAATATTCTGACACCGCCGTGGCCACGTAGGCTGCTTTAAGTCGCTCCATGGGAGTCCGTTCGGAGGTGGAGACCACCAGCACGGTCCGCTTCATGCCCTCCTCACCCAAATCTTTTTCAATAAATTCTCGCACCTCCCGGCCACGCTCCCCAACCAAGGCCAACACATTGACGTCGGCCGTCGTGCCCCGAATGATCTGCCCCAGAATGGTGCTTTTTCCGCCTCCGGCCGCCGCAAAAATGCCCATGCGCTGACCTTCTCCGCAGGTCAAAACTCCGTCCAATGCGCGGATGCCGAGTGAAAGAGGCTTGTCGATGGGCGCCCGCGTGAGCGGATTCGGCGGATCGGCGTAGACCGGGTAATATTTCCGAACTTTCAGTGGACCCTTTTTATCCACGTCGATTGGCTTGCCCAAGCCATCCAACGTTCGGCCAATGAGCTCTTCCCCCACTGGCGCCATGTGCACCTGCCCAGTCGGAATGACCTCCGTCGCACCGGACACGCCGGTCAGCTCTCCCAGCGGCGTTAGTAGGGTCTCCTCGTTGGAAAAACCCACAACCTCTGCCATTAGTTCGGTCTCTTCCCAGGGTGTCTTAAGGCGGCACAGCTCGCCGATCTTGGCCCGCGGCACTGAGGCGCGGATAATGGTGCCCACCACCTGCAGCACACGGCCCTTAACTTCGACCAGACAGGCGTCCCGAAGCCGTTCCTCGAAGGCATCCGACTGCCGTTTTAGCACCTGCCCATCCACAAGATAAGCCTATGAAAATCGCCATTGGCCACGCAAGACTTTTTCTCTACGGCCGGCGCCGAGCGGACAGGCAGCGGAAACAACGGCGGTTTAAATAAAAAACAATGTAA
>JAIRTQ010000087.1 GCA_031254835.1 Puniceicoccales bacterium
GCCAGTGAAGGGCGCGGAAGGCCGGATGCAAAGTGCTAGTTTTTTGTGGCAAATCGCGCTTATTCAACAATATGGCGCCAGTTCGTCCGGTCAGATCTTCGCCGATCCTTTCCGCATCCCCTAACTCCTGAGAACCGTCGACGACCCAGAGAATTAGCTCTTCTTCCGCCAATTTTTCTCGACTGCGTTCCATGGAAAGTTGGTCCAGTCCGCCGGCGCCTTCGCCCATGCCGGCCGTATCGATGAGTCGTATCAGCCAGGGGCCCAGGTGAATAGGCTCTTCCAAGAAATCACGTGTGGTGCCGGCCGTCGGACTTACCAGAGCCCGCTCCCTACCCAATAGGGCGTTCAGGAGACTGCTCTTGCCGCCATTTGGCGCTCCAACCAGCACAACGCCAATGCCCCACTCGACGGTACTTCGCTCTCGAAATGTCTCCGCCAGAGAGAGTAATTTCCCATGCAAGGGCAAAAGGGAATTTCGAAGGCCCGCCCAATCCGGCTCCGGGAGGCCCTCGTCGCAAAAATCAATGGAGGACTCTACGGCGGCCAGAACATGCAAAAGTTCCTCTCGCACAGCGGAAAGAATGTGGCCCAGTGCTCCAGAAAGTTGCCGTCTGGCGCAGCGAAGGGCGGCCCAGCTGCGGGCATGGACCAGGTCGGCTACGGCTTCCGCCTGAGGCAGGTCCAACTTGCCATTCCAGAAGGCTCTGCGGGTGAACTCGCCCGGGTCCGCCGGCGCGCAGCCGCGGGCGATGAGATCGGAAACGATGCGCTCCACGATGAGCGGATTCCCATGGCAGGAAATTTCCAGCACATCGTCGCCTGTGAATGACTTAGGACTGGCAAAAAAGGTGACGAGGACCCGATCGATGGTTTCGCCGGACAGATCGCGGTAGTCCCGGCAGCTAGCTAGCCGATGCGCCGGCTCGCTGTGAAAAATTTCGCGATAAATCCTTGGGCAGGAAGGACCACTCGCCCGAACGGTGGCAATTCCGGAATGGCCGGCGGGCGTCGATGGCGCCACGAAGGTGCGGCCCAACTCAGCCATGGCAGGGACAGCTCCCAAGGACGGTCCGGGACTGCGTCGGATCCCGCAAACAGGCACTTAGGAAGAGGAACTTATCGAAAAGCCATTCTGCAGAAAGGTCCTGCCAGTCCCTAATGAGCGATTCGAAAATGTCGAGCAAGGCCCCCTGTACCCGCACGAGTTCGCTTAAGTCGAAGAAGGCGAGGCATTCCGACAGCCGGCCTAGGTACCAAGGGTTTAGGGAAAAAACGTCATCGCCACCCTCCGGGATCGGAACGGTGCGCAGCGATCGGGCCCGCTCTAGTGTCCATTTCGAAGGCAGTCCATCGGTCCGCCAAAAACGAAGTTCCTGCGCTGCTTTCAGTTGTATAAGAATGCGATTTCTATTTTGCATCGCGGCTAGGAGCGCCCGCGGTTCGCCATTGTTCCCTAAAAAGCGACGAAGGGCGGAGGCAAATGCGGCCATGTCCCTGCGGTAGAATGCTTCAACCGATTCAAAGAAGTCCTCCCGGGCCGTTTCGCAGACGATCGCCCGCACGTCATCTGCCGTAACCTCACATTTGCCAGAAAGATAGGCTTTTAGTTTTTTCAGTTCCAGGGCCACTGGGCCCGCGTCCGGACCGACTCGGTCCAAAAAGGCGCGGCGGGCGGAAAAATCGAAAAAAAGGCCAAGCTCTTCTGCGCCATCGGCTAAGGCAGTTTCTGCGCCGTTTGGCCCATTTCCTTTCACTTCAATCGATTGGCACTTGGATCGGAGCAATTTGAATGGCCGCAGGCGCCGGTCGACGGGGCAGGCGGAAAGCACCACCGTTAGGCCAAAGTCTTTGGCATGAGCGAGTTGGTCGCCGAGTTGCTCTAACAGCGCCATGGACTCTTCGGCCAGCGGAGTCGCGAGAAAGTTGACCGATTTCACCCAAATGCATTTGCTCGGGGAGAAGAGAGGTAGGGTAACGAGAGCTTCCCTTAGAGCGTCGGCAAATCTTCGAAAGTCTTGCGCTGACGAAAGTTGTCCAATGAAGACCTCCAACTGGCAACCCGGCTTGCGTCGCAATTCTTCATCGACAAACTCCGCGGCCCGCCTGCGGACCAGAGTCCCGTCGTCGCCGTAGATCAGCTGGGCGCCACTGTTCACGGGCAATTAGCCGCCGATTTGGAAACGAGAAAATCGAACAACCCGAATATTTTCGCCAATTTTGGCGACGTGTTCGCGAATTAGATCTTCCACCGACTGATCCGGATTTTTTATGAACGGCTGGCGCAATAGGCAGCTGGCCGAAAAAAACTTAGCCAGTTTTCCCTCCACGATGGCGGCGACGGCGTTGGGCGGTTTTCCGGCGCACTGGCTCTCTGCCACTTCTCGTTCGCGGGCAAGAACTTCCGCCGGAACGTTTTCCTGGGCCAGGTAGGCAGGATCGGCCGCGGCGATCTGGAGGCAAATATCCTTAGCGAGGGCGCGGAACTGGTCATTTTTCGCGACGAAGTCCGTCTCGCAGTTGAGCTGCAGCAACACGCCGATGCGACTGCCCGTGTGAATGTAGGACTCCACGACCCCCTCCGTGGCTTCCCGGCCGGCCTTTTTTTCTGCGCTAGCTATTCCCCTTTTTTTCAAGTAGATAACGGCCGCCTCGCCGTCACCATCGCACTCAACGAGAGCCCGTTTGCAGTCCATGAGTGCGGCGCAGGTTCGTTCACGCAGTTCCCCCACCATTTTCGCAGAAATTTCCATCTCACTACCTCCCTAAATGTTAGGCTATTCCTCTTTCTGCTCTCCCTGGCTGGCAAGGACCAGCTGTGCGTCTTCGGAAAGCGTAAATTGCGGCTCCGTGTCCATAGCCTCCCGCTCACCCGCCGGCATGGAGGCGAGCTTACCCGCCTGCCGCTGCTCCCGACCTTCCAGACCGCGGCGTATGGCATCCCCGATGACTCGGACCACGATTTGCAGGGAACGCACCGAATCGTCGTTAGCCGGAATGGGATAGTCAACCGGGCTGGGATCGGAATTCGTATCGACAATGGCCACAACGGGGATTCCTGCCTTTTTGGCCTCTCGAATGGCAATGTCTTCGTAACTAGCATCTACGGCAAAAATAACCGACGGCGGCCTATCGATCTTGAGCAATCCTTCGAAATTATTTTTCATGCGTCGCATTTTACGGCGGAGTGAGGAGGCCTCCTTGTTGGGCATGCGCTCGATGTCTCCCCGCTGCTCCATGGACAAATATTTCCGATACTTCTCTAGCCCTTCGTTAATTGTGTGAAAGTTTGTTACAGTGCCGCCTAGCCAGCGAACGAGGCAATAGGGCATGGCGGTCTCGTCGGCTATCGCGCGCACTATGTCCTGAGCCTGCGGCTTGGTGCCCAGGAGCCAGACGTCCCGGCCGCTCGTCACGGTTTGCTCCAGGAAGTGACAGGCCTTTTCCAACTGGATTAGTGTCTTCTCCAGGTCGATGATAGAGATGCCGTAGCGATGGGCGTAGAGATAGGGCCGAAATTTCGGATTCCAGCGGCGCATCTGGTGTCCGATGTGGACCCCGGCGTCGAAAAGATCTTTCGCGGTAGGTAATTCCATAGATTTGTCTCCGTGCGGCGGACCGAAAGCCCACGCCTAGGATAAGCGTTCAAACTGCGACGGCCGACCATCGGCCACCGCTGGGAACCTCTGCGGCATCCGTGAAAAAGCAAGAAATTTTATTTAGCGGTAGGCGATCTCCAATCGCTCGAGGGAATTTGTCTCGATGGCTTCCCGGATTTGCTCCATCAGGCGGTTCATAAATCGAACATTATGGATGGTCACGAACTGTCCGCCGAGCGTTTCCCGGGAACGCAGCAGATGGTGCAGGTAGGCGCGGGATGCCGTTCGGCAGGCGTAGCAGTCGCAGGAACGGTCGATCGGTTCCCGGTCTCGGGCGAAGCGGCCGCTGTGTAGGTTAATGTGGCCCGTTCCATCCGAAAGAGATCCAGGCAACAACGCGCCGCCGTGGCGGGCCATGCGGGTAGGATGGACGCAGTCAAAGCTATCTACCCCCTGTCGAACGCCGTGGAAGATGTCCCGCACGCCGCCGATGCCCAGCAGGTGGGTAGGGCGCGAAGGATGTAAAAATCGCCCGACCATGGCCACGACCTGCTCCATTTCCTCCCGGTCGCTGCCCAAACTGCCGCCGATGGCCTGGCCAAAGAAGTTGTTGCCTACCACAAAATCGCAGCTGATCTTGCGAAGATCTTCATGTACGCCGCCCTGAACAATTCCATAGAGGGCTTGGGTGCCGTCAGAATTTTTTTGAAATTCGGCCAGCGAGCGCAATTCCCAGCGATGGCTCCGCTCCATGGAGCGGGCGGTATAGTCGCGATTTACGTGATAAGGGGTGCACTCGTCGAGGGGCAAAATAACGTCGGCGCCGAGCAGCTTTTGGATGCGAATGGAACTTTCCGGCGTCAAAGTGTGGAGGGAGCCGTCCACGTAGGAGCGAAAGAGGGCACCATCTTCGCCGATGCGCAGAAGCGTCTTAGACCCGTTGGCCGTTCGGCGGCATTTGATTTCCTGAGCCACGCCGCCGTGGCCTAGGCTGAAAATTTGGAATCCGCCCGAGTCGGTAAACAGCGGGCCGGACCAGCCCATCATGGCATGCAGTCCGCCTAGGGAGGCAACGATTTCTTCCCCGGGCCGCAGGTGCAGGTGGTAGGTGTTGGCCAGCACTCCCTGGGTGCCGCAGCCGCTGAGCTGCTCCACGGAGATGCCTTTTACGGCCCCGCCGGTCCCACAAAAAAAGAAGGCGGGCGTCTCGACAGCGCCGTGCGGGGTGCTCAGTCGGCCACGGCGGGCACCATCCGCCGATCGCCGCAAAATTTCAAAGGAAAAGCCCACCGATCCGTTACTTCAGGCCGCCGTAGGTACAAATTCCTTCGCAAAGCGCGTCGGCAATGGCCTGGCGATAGTTGCCATCGGTGATGCGGTCGCTTTCCCTGGAGTTGGTCAAAAAGCCACACTCCACCAGTACGGCAGGACAATCCGCATTCTTCACCACCCTAAATCGTGCCCTCCTGACCCCTCGGTCGATTGCGAACCGAATACCTTTCATTTCCCGCTGGAGGCAGTAGGCAAGGTAGAGATTTTTTTCATCATGGCGATTGTTGACATAGAACTCTTTGTCGTCGGCATTGGGGTCATTGAGACGGGCAGTAGAGCTATGTCCCTGACGAGGAAGGATATATGTTTCCATGCCCTCGGCCTGCGGCGACTCGTCAGCGTTGAAATGGATGGAAATCAGCAGGTCGCACTTGGCATCGTTTGCGATCGCGGAACGGTCTTCTAGCGTGATAAACCGATCATCGCTACGGGTAAGTATCACCTCGATCTCCCGTTTTTTCAGAAGTACCTCCAGCCGCTTGGCCACATCCAAGTTAAAGTTTTTTTCCTCCAAGTTACCTTTAGCGCGTTTGGCTCCAGAATCCTTGCCGCCGTGGCCCGGATCGACGCAGATTCGCCGCGGAGGCGCAACGGTCGGCGGAGAGAGTAGCGGCACGATGACCCGGTCCCAGTCGTCCCGGCCGATCCGCAGCCGTCCAGGCTGGCCTGCCACCACGCACTGACCATAGACGTTCACCCCATTGAGGCAGTAGCAGACATCATCCAGTCGGCACTGTAGCTCAAAATCCTTTCCCAGGACCGTGCCGCAGCGACCGCCATCGCCGTAGGAAACGGTCCCACCGCAACGGGCGGAAAGTACGTCCAGACCCAAGTAATCGCCCGGCTCGGCAAAAAGCCATGAGGAAGCGGACAGCGCGGCAAGACCGCAAACACGGCGAGAAAACGAATCGAAAAAACCCATGAAACGGCCACTGCCTAAGAGGAGCGTTTGGGGCCGCAAGAAAAATCAAAACGGTCTCAGTCGTAAGGTGACCATTAACGAATTATAAACTATTTTGCGGCTGGAATGGTTCTACTTTGCGCCCCCATTAGAGGGACGCCATCAAAGGTACTGGCCTTGAGGAGCAATTCGACTCCTACGGCCAGGGCCATCGGCGCGGCGGCCGTGTCGGTGGAAAAATACGGCAGCCACGTCCAGCCGCAAAGAATTACCTCCGCACCACGCTCCAGCGCCTCACGGGCCAGGGGCGGATCTATGAGCCGACGGCTGGCACCGCCCGCCGCAAGATTTCAAAGGAAAATCTCGTCGATCCGTCACTTCCGACTGCCGTAGGCGCAAATTCCCTCGCAGAGCGCGTTGGCAATGGCCTGGCGATAGTTGCCATCGGCGATGCGGGCGCTTTCCCGGGAGCCGGTCAAAAAGCCGCACTCAACCAGCACGGCAGGACAATCCGCATCCTCCAACACCTTAAACCGTCCCCGCTTGATCCCTCGATCGATTGCGGACCGGAGGCCCTTCATTTCCCGCTGGAGACAATAGGCGAGGTAGAGATTTTTTTCGTCATAGCGGTTGTTCGTGCAGAACTTTTTGTCCTTAGCGGATGGACTATTAAGACGGGCAGTAGAGCTATACCCTTGACCGGGAAGGATATAGGTTTCTATGCCTTCGGCCCGCGGCGAATCGGCCGCATTGAAATGGACGCAGACCATCAGATCGCACTTAGCGCCGTTTGCGATGGCGGAACGGTCTTCCAGCGAGACAAACTGGTCCCCGCCACGGGTAAGCACCACCTCAAAGCCACGCTTTTTCAGAAGGATCTTCAGCCGTTTGGCCACATCCAGGGTGAGATTTTTTTCCTCCAAATTGCCCCTAGTCCGCCCGGCTCCCGCGTCCCTGCCGCCGTGGCCAGGGTCAATGCAGATCCGCCGCGGAGGCGCAACGGCCAGCGGAGAAAGCAGTGGCACGATGACCCGGTCCCAGTCGTCCCGGCCGATCCGCAGCCGTCCCGGCTGGCCAGCCACTGCACATTGGCCGTAGACATTTACTCCATTGAGCCGGTAGCAGGCACCATTCAGTCGGCACTGCAATTCCAAGTTCTTGCCCCGGACGGTGCCGCAGCGACCGCCTTCGCCGTAGGAAACGGTCCCGCTGCAGCGGTCGGAGAGCACGTCCAGGCCCAAGTAATCGCCCGGAGCGGCAAAAAGTCCGGAGAAAGCGAACAGCGCGGCAAAAACGCAACCGCGGCAAAAAAACGAACCGGGAAAGCCCATGGGACTGCCAATTCCTAGGAGGAGCGTTTGGGAATGCAAGAAAATCAAAGGGATCTCAGTCGCAAAGTGACCATTAGCGGAGTAAAAATCGCGAATCGCGAGAAATAAAATTTGCCTGCCGAATTGCAGCTTTTTACAAAATTTTCTTGCTTTAGCCGTGGCAGCTGGTAACATTTCTCATGTGCGGCAGAGCGTTTTGCGTTTTAGTGATTTTTTCCGCCCTATTTGGTTCGGCCTTTGCGGCGAAAGTTTCCATCTGCATCCCGGTCTATAACGTGGAGCCCTGGCTGCCTGCGGCGTTGGACAGCGCCTGCAACCAGACGCTGAAGGACATCGAAATCATCTGCGTGGACGACGGCTCCACGGACGGCTCCCTCGCGATTCTAAAATCCTACGCCGAGAAAGATCGGCGCATCAAGGTGCTCGAAAATGGAACAAATCGGGGAACACTTTACGCGCGCATTCGGGCCGCCCTCGCAACAGATGGCGACTA
>JAIRTQ010000089.1 GCA_031254835.1 Puniceicoccales bacterium
GGGGGGAATTTTGCAACTTCTTATCCACCCCGCGGCGCCTTTGGCGCCGCGGGGCAGCTCATGGGTCAGAGCAAAAAAATTTCCTTCGGTTCATAGGCGAAATTTTGCAGCGGCGTAACGATTCCGGCCGGTCCATTTCGCCATTGCGCTCACTTTTCCTCTTCACACCATGACGCCGTGGACCCTACGGATCTGAAGATCTTCGCCATCGACTTCGAAGGCAACGGTCGGGAAGGGATTTTGGAATTTGGCGCCATCTGTCTCCACGGCGGAGAGCTGTCTAATCCGGTCGACGGCTTTTGCGCCTGTCCTCGTGAGACCGGAATTTTTTTGTCACGGCGCAAAATTCCTCTCGAACGGACGGCTAGCGGGGTTCCTTTCGACAATTTTCTTCCGATTTTCCAAGACATGCGCCGCCAGGGAATCCTGGCCGCTCACCACGCCGCTACGGAGGACACCCTCTTGCGCAGCCGCTGCCCATCGCCCGGCTTCGTGCCCGATTGGACTGATCCGGACCGTTCGTTGGTCAGCTGGAGGCCTTGGCTAGATAGCCGAATGGCCGTAAAAAAGGTCTGGCCCAGGCTCAATTCTTACGGACTCAGAGAAACTTTACGATGGGCCAATCTGGAAGGGCGTTGGCGGGAACTGGGTAAGCGATTTTGCCCTCCAGACCGATGTCGGCCGCACTGCGCCCTCTACGACGCCGTTGGCTGTGCTCTGCTACTAGATTGTTGTCTGCGGAAGTTGGAGATCGGTCCACTGGATTTGCTCCGACTGCTGACGGGCGAATTGCAGCTACGCCTGGCGGGGATCTTGTGAGCCAACGTCTTTCCATCGGTCCCTCCGCTGCACCGCGCCTTTCCCGTCGCTTCTATTTCCGCCTGCGGGTCCTTGCCTTGACTCGTCGAGAAATGAGATCCTTTTTCCGAAAATTTTCACATATTGCGAACCTCCCTGCGGCGGAAAAAAATGGCAGTGAAGAATGGCTCGCCTACGAAGCGACTTTCCTAGAACGACTCACCGAAACTCTTTCCCTAGATTTGGAAAACCCCTCTGAATTAAAGGCGTTGGATGAACTGGCCGGCAACGTCGGTCCGCAGGGCTACCTGGAGCTGGCGCCGACGGCGATTGCGCAGGGAGTCGAGATAGACGGGGAAACGGTGGAGCGGGTTCGCAAGAGGCTGATGGCTTACGAAGAGCGCGGCATCGGCGCGACGAATTTTCGCGAATATTTTCTTTTTCAGTGTCGGCGGGGGGACGGTGTCCTCAATCGTGCGGCCGCCCTCCTGCGATCAGAAGAAAAACCCAACGAGCTGCTGTCCGTCCTGCGATTCCTTCGCAAACGTCTCCCGGCCGGACCATTCGGCGAAATTCTTTCCCGCCTGGCCGATGGCCGACTCCGTTCCCACCCACCCATGGAGGGGCTGTGGGCAGATGGAAGCATCTCCTGGGGAGCTCCGGATCTCATTTTTTACCGAAAGGACGGTTCCTGGTCCATACAAGTCCCACCGGAAGGGGAGGATTGGCCAGAACAACTCCGGATAGCGCTGAAAATGCGGCGGGACACGCTGCTGCGGGTCGGCGAATTCCTTTTGACCGAGCAGCGGCTCTTTTTTGAAGAGGGGCCTCCGGCCATCCGGCCTTTGCGGCAGAAGGACGGTGCCGATCGGCTTGGCCTGAACTCTTCCACATTTTCCCGAGCCATCCGCGGCAAGTGCATACGCACTCCCTTCGGGTTTTATCGGCTAGGACAGCTATTTTGCCGGAGCCGAGAAAGCTCATCGCTACTACTCGAGTACTGCATTGGCGAAATTTTTCGCGATAGTCCGGCCGCCCTGCTCCGTCCAAAACGAGAAATGGCCGCCTTACTGTTAAGTCGCTATGGCATTCGCCTTTCCACGGGAACCATCTGCGAAAAAATTCGCCACCTGTTAGGAAGAAAATAGCGCACCTATTCGCGAAAATGGGCGCGTAAATGACCTAACAACCGTCAGCGAAATTGTTTACGTTATTCGCAGGGGCCTTCCCTGGAGGGATGCGCCCAAGTGCTACGGCCCCTATCAAACGCTCTATAACCGCTTCCTGCGGTGGAGTAAAGCCGGAATTTTTGAGAAGATTTTCCAAGAAATAGCATCCGAATCGAAAATTTTGACGTTGGATGCGACTCACCTGAAGGCACATAGGATGGCCACTGCGGCTGCTTCTAACGGCCGGCAATGTAAGCGATGTCGATGGAGCGCGGCTGCTGCTGGAGCGTCTCCCGTCCGCCCGACATCTGCTGACAGACAAGGGCTACGACGTAGACTGGTTTCGAGCAGAGTTGTGGCAGAGAAACATAATTCTCTGCATCCCAGAAAGATGCAGCCAGAAAGTAATTCGTGGCTATGATACGGTTTTGGCCCTGCGATTTTTCGGTAACACGGCCGCCCTACTTCGTCCCAATAGAGGGCAACCGCGGCATGGCGGAATCCGTTGCTTTGAATTGGTTGGCAGGTTGGATTGGCCGTCTATAGGAAGGCGGCCATTTGTCGTACCAGCTCGGCGCAGCGACAGCTATAGCCCCATTCGTTGTCATACCAGGCCACGACCTTGAAGAATCGGCCGTTGAGCTCGATGCCGGAACCGGCGTCGAATATGGAAGAATAGGTGCAATGGATAAAGTCAGAAGAGACTACCTCATCGGCCGTATAGGCGAGAATTCCCTTCAGGGATCCTTCCTTCGTCGCCACTTCCATAGCCTTGCAAATTTCTCCGTAGCTGGTCTGTTTTTCCGTGCGGAATGTAAGGTCCACCACGGACACGGTTGGCGTGGGCACGCGGAAAGACATGCCGGTCAACTTTCCCTGCAGCTGCGGCAGCACGAGGCCGACCGCCTTTGCGGCGCCGGTGGTGGAGGGAATGATATTGCAGGCCGCCGTTCGCCCTCCTTTCCAGTCCTTGCGGGAGGGCCCGTCCACGGTTTTTTGAGTGGCCGTGTAGCTGTGAATGGTCGTCATGAGCCCCTCTTCGATGCCGAAGTGCTCCAGCAGCACCTTCGCGACGGGCGCCAAGCAGTTGGTAGTGCAAGAGGCGTTAGATACGAGGTGATCTTCCTCTTTCAAACTGGCGCAATTAACTCCTCGCACGACGGTTTTAACGCCATCTCCCTTTGCCGGAGCTGAAATAATCACCTTTTTCGCTCCGGCGGTCAAATGTCCGCTGGCCAGATCCGCCTGCGTAAACAGCCCCGTCGATTCTACGACCAGGTCCACGGCAAGCTCTCTCCATGGCAGCGAGGCGGGACCATCTTTATAGGCGAGGCACTTGATGTCGTGCCCGTTAACCCGCAAGGTCTCCTCGTCGGGCGCCTCGACGGCATCGGGGAAGCGACCTTGAGTGGAGTCGTAGCGCACCAGATAGGCGAGATTGTCCGCCGGAACAAGATCGTTCACGGCAACCACTTCGATGTTATGCTCCCGCAAATTCATTTCCTCCATCGCCCGGAAAACTAGCCGACCGATGCGGCCGAAGCCGTTAATCCCTACACGTACCTTCTTTGCCATGATCTCCCCCTCTGCGCACGCCGCGCACCCGGGCGATCATTTTGAAGAATCTTTTCGCGAGCACAAGGCATTTCCGCTCGACCAATTTTGGCCGTCAGCCTGAATTGAAAGTCGACCGGTATCTGGCGAAAGGTTCAACGGGGGGCGTTTTCCCAGTTATTGCTGCAGCGGCAAACATGGCACCCCATGTTGGATGAGAAGGGCCATGCCCGCGAACAAGGAGGGTAGAAAAAGGGCGTCAAGGGCCCCCTATCGGTAAACCTCCTACCGAAGCTTGTGATCGCCCCTTCGATCGATCGGTTCGTTCGCAAGGCCGTATCGGTGGCGCTATTGGATTTACTTTCAAAAGATGGGAAAATAGTCCGGACCCGATGGACGAAAAGGGCAAACGGCAGAACTGGCGCCATGCCTATTGCTGCATGGGAAAATATCTTAAGGAGTTGGCACCCATGCGTTGGCTGGTAGCCCTCGCCGTCTTGCTGGGGTGCCTGTCCGGCTTCACGGGAGGTTTTGGTGGCCCGGTTCTAATGAAATACGTAATCCGCAACGCTTTTTTTTCTGAAAATTCATCTGCCCTTCGGCTGGCCTACTACTTCTCCTTGCCCATTTTCCTCATCGGCGTGCGGTCCCTGTTGGGATTTCTCAATACCTATTGCGTTGCGATGCTCGGACAAAGCATCCTTCGCTCTATTCGAGAAAAGGTTTTTGGCAAGCTGCAGCGGCTCCCGCTTGGCTTTTTCCGGCAAACACGCTCTGGGCAGCTCATCTCTCGAGCCTTCAACGACACAAATGTGATTCAGTCCTGCTTTGTGAGCATCGCCCATGAGGTAGTCCAGCGGCCTGCAACACTCCTGAGTGCCGTAGGCGCAGTCATCTATCTCTGTTTGCGGCAGGGTGGCGGCTGGACCTTGCTGCTGCTCCTCACCTTAGTATCGGTCAGCGGTCTACCCATCGCCATTTTGGGGCGGAAGGTTTGGGCACGGAACCTGCGGGCCCAGGAAAGCATAGCCGAGCTCACTTCCCAAATGGCCAGCAATCTACAGTCCGTCCAGGAGGTGCGTGCCTTCTGCCAAGAGCGGCAGGAATCTCTCAAATTTCGCCGGGCCAATCGGGCTTACTCCCGCTCCTACCTGGCCGCCTGTCGGGCCTATTACCTCATCGTACCCTGCGTGCAAATTTGGGCCTCCATCGGCATCAGCTTAGCTCTCTTCTATGCCTACTGTGCCCGCATTCCGGGCGAGACCTTTCTGGCTATCGCGCTGGCTCTCTACCTGTCCTACGACCACATTAAGCACGTCGGCCGGCTCTACGGGAACTTACAGTCCGCCGTAGCCGCCCTCTTTCGCATCGAATGTCTACTAGAAGAACAGGAAGTGGACGATAACGCCACGGTCGAGCTGCCGGCCGACGGGCGGCTGCGGGGAGCGATTTCTTTCCGGGAAGTGGGATTTTCCTACGAGCCAAACAAGCCCATTTTCCAAAAGTTTTCCTTGGAATTGGAACCCGGCCGCAGCTATGCGCTGGTGGGGCCCAACGGGGCCGGGAAAACTACCCTGGCTAACCTTATTCTACGCTTCTATGACGTGCAGGAAGGGTCCATCGCGGTGGATGGCCGTAACATCCGCTCGCTAGGACTGGAACAATTGCGCTCCGACATCGCCCTAGTTCCTCAGCAGTCCACTCTTCTCCATGACAGCATCGCGGCCAATATCCGCTGGGGCTGCCCCACGGCCAGTCGAGAGCAGGTGCTGGAAGCCGCCCGTCGGGCTAGGGCGCTGGAGTTCATCGAGCAGCTGCCGCGCGGACTGGATACGGTCATCGGCGAGGACGGTGGCCGACTTTCCGGTGGCCAACGACAGCGGATCGCGCTCGCTCGGGCGTTTTTGAAAAACGCTCCCATTCTGATCATGGACGAAGCCACCAGCTCACTGGACAGCGAAAGCGTAAGGGATATCCGCGACGTTCTGCCGGAACTTTTCCGCGGCCGCACGGTGCTGCTCATCTCCCACCACTCCCACTGGCTTCTCCACGTGGACGAAATCATCGTCCTAGACGGGGGAATCGTTGTCCAGAGGGGCAGCCATGGCGAATTGCTAGCGCGAGACGGCCTTTACAGCAGCCTCTACGCTACGCACCACGAAAGCTGAGACCCCATCCCGGGCCACGATGGGCGAAAGGTGAGTTAGACGGTGAAAATCTAATGAAAAAAACAAGGAAATGACTTTTACGCTTGCGGGTTTTCCATTTCATCGGAAAAGTAAAGAGCCGTGAGTCGCTTCTTGATAAGAAACTTTTCCGCGTTTGCAGGTTCGCTATTTGTCCTTCTTCTCACTTCGGGTTGCAGATCTCTTGTGCGTAAGCACGTCGAAGACAATGACACTGCTCCGTCCTATTCCAGGTCGACGCTCCTCGGCCGGGAACCGGCCTACGCCTTTCCGGAGGGCGTTCGCGCCCGGCCTCGCCGCCTTGAGGAGTCGACCGCTTCCGAGTTCGAGGTCTATGTGGCCGTCCGCGGAGATAGCTATTGGAAAATCGCGCGAAAGTTTAGCGTGCCGATCGAAGAACTTCTCGCGGCGAATGGGGCCAGCAAATCGAGCGTGCTAATGGTGGGCCAGGCCGTGCAAATTCCGGTCCGCCGCGGCAGCGCCGGTGGCGAATTCTATGCGGTGCGGCAAGGGGACTCGCTTTCCCTCATCGCTCGCGAACGGAATTGTACGGCAGCGGATCTGCGGGCCTTGAACGATTTGTCCGGCGATCTGCTAATGGTGGGCCAGCAGATCCGTGTGCCTGTCACGTCTTCTTCCTCGGCCCAACAGCCCACCGGGCCGTCTCTTGCGACAGGTTCCATCGGCGACGGAAAGACCTACATCGTCCGTAGGGGCGATACGCTTTCCCTGATCGCCACAGCCTGCGGCATGGACATACGGGAGATTATGGAGATCAATGACATTTCCGATCCTAACCGCATTCGGGAGGGACAGCGGCTGATTTTACGCAAGCTGCCGACCGATTCGGGTCCATCGGCGGGCCGCGTTCGACCGGTGGCCCCCGCCGCTGGGGCCAAGTCACAGTCGGATGTGGATCTGCTAAATCTCTTTGACAATGATGACCTATTTGGCATGGTGGGCGGCGCCAGGTAGGTCTGTCATATGCGGATGATCCGCACGTTTTCCTTAATTTTGTCCTTATCCAGCGCGTCGGCGACGGAAAAGTGAGATTTGCTCCGGCGAAGCTCCTGGTTGGTCACAATCACCAAATTTTCCACTTTTCCGCGCAACTTACGTGCTGCCGCGACGAAATTGCCGATGATGTTCACAAGCAGCTGCGGCGTAAGAAATTCTACGGGGTAGCTGAGGTGAACTAGCAGTGCATCCGTCGCGCCGTCGAGACTAAGTGTGGCTGTGCTGGTCTGTAAACCAAAGAGATTGAGCTCCATAAGAGCCCGCAGGAAAGTGGGATTATCTCGCTCTGGCCCTAATTTTCGCAGCGCGGCGTATAGGTAAAGAAGCTGGGATTTGGCCGGCAATTCAATATGAAACTGCCGACTTTCGACTTTATCGCGGATCGTCAGCCGATTCACCTTTGCGTCGAAGCGCATGGGTAGGCGCAAAAGTTTGGCCGTTTCCTGCAATAGCTCTTCGCCTGCCAATGGCATGCTCCTATTTTGCTTTCCAATTTCGAAAGCTGCAACGAAATTTTCAAAGTTCCGTAAAATAATCCTTTCTCAAAATTTCCGGGCCGGCTCAGACTTAAGTAGCGGCTTAACGGCCTAAATTTCTCAGTGGAAGTTTTCGGAAGGAAGCAGATCTGGCAGCCGCGGCTTCTGCGCTTGAGCCGTGCAAAAACAATTGAGTAAAAGACCGATCGAGCTAAAGACCAAAAACAAGTTGGACCCGCCATAGCTAACTAGCGGCAGAGCCACTCCCTTAGTCGGGAAAAGCCCCATCACAACGGCTAGGTTGATTACGGTTTGAGCAACCAGGAAAAGTAAAATGCCGCTGGCAAAAAGGAACAAGAATGTGTCGTGAACGCGATAGATTTCTAGCCACAGGATGGCGAAAAGGGTAACGTAGGCAAAGATGGCGAGGAGAGCGAAGGGATAGCCAAGCTCTTCGGCCATGATGGGAAAAATAAAATCCGTATGCGCTTCCGGCAAATAGGAGAGCTGCTGACGGCCATTCCCCAGGCCCAATCCGTGGAGCCCGCCTGACTGAAAGCCGACAAGACCCTGCCAGAGCTGGTAGGAGCCGGTCAGTTTGGTGGACTCCACGTCCAAAAAGGCAAGAATTCGGCCCAGACGGACCGGGTTGCGAACGACAAACAGGGCGAGAAGAAGGGCCGCGCTGGTGCAGCAAGAGAGAAGAAATCGCAGTGGCGTACCGGCTAAGAAAAGCAACGTAAAGCCGACGAAAAGAAAGAGAAAAGTGCTACCATAGTCCGGTTCGAGGAGCAGGAGAAGGGCAAAGATGCCGAGAAGCGTAAGGGGCTGCAAAAAATCCTTTCGAACGTCCCAAGAATGGCCCGCCCGCTCGGCGAGACGCTCCGCTAGGCAAAGCGCCAGAGCCAGCTTGGCCAATTCGGACACTTGCAAATGAAGGAAGCCCAAGTCGATCCAGCGACGAGAGCCCTTCACCGCATGGCCCACGGGCGAAATAAGGACGACAACGAGGAGTATGGTGGCAAAAAGGGCAATGGCGCCTGAGTGACGTCGGAGTAGATCAATGGGCAGCAAGAGGGCGACGAAGCAGCACGGAAGAGCCAACGCAAGCCAGACGCACTGTCGTAGCAGGTAGTTGGGGCCAACGAAGGAAAGGCTTGCGCTTGAGAGGGTCAGCAGGCCCAGCACCGTTAGAAAGACGAGGCATAGCGGAACGATCAGCAGGTGGCGACTGGCGGCGAAATAGCGGCCGTATTCTTCCAAGATTTTGCCCATAATCACTGCCTGTCGGGTGGACAGATGGGCCGATAGTACTTCTCTCCCGTGCCGTCTTCGAAAGCCAGTTCTTTCCCGCGCATGCCTAGAAAAATCAGCGGCCCGACCCGCTCTCCCTGGCGGACCATCCGGCCATCGATCAGTGCCTTCGTCTCATAGGGCCCCACCTGCACGCCCTGAATTGTCATACGCAGCACCTGCTCCATCGGCGAAAAGGCCGGCTCTTCAGTCGCGGCGGACTCCTCTTTCTCCTGCACATTTATTTCTTCTTGCCGGTCCGTAGAGGCCGCCGGCGACGCAACGACGTCCCTGCCAAATGTGAGCCGAATGGCAAAGACGGTGGCGTAGCAGCCAGCGAGAAAAACTGCCGCTACCAAAAGAAGGCCCAGTGGCCTGCGGCGCATGGAAAAAAATCCAGCCACCGGTGCGCCGCGCCGCTCTTTCCGTAGGGCATCGTCGATAAGCGCCATTTAGAGCCTCCGAAAATCCCGAATGGCCCGGCGAGCGTCGCGGAGCGCGATGCCGTGCCCCGAACGGGCGTAGGCGGAGAGCAACGCGCGATCGCAAAGGCCATTAATTACCCTTGGGATACCCTTCGCCGCCAGGTGGATAGCTCCCGCCGCCGTCAGGGAAAATTTCACTCCGCCGTTGCTGCCGGCATAGGCAAGTCGGTAGTTAACATACTTTACAGTTTCCAAAAACCGAAGTGGCCGCAGATCGTAATAGACAGGGATCCGCTGCCGTAACTGGCGCAATTCCTTCTTTCGCAGCATCTTTCTCAACTCTGGCTGCCCCACCAGAATAATCTGTAATATGCGGTGATCTTTGGTCTCTAGATTGGAAAGCAGCCGCAATTGCTCCAGCATCTGCGCGGAGAGGTTTTGGGCTTCGTCGATGACCAGCACGATGTCGCGGCCGGCCCGCTCGTAGCGCCGCAGCGCATCTGCCACCTGGTCCAATAGTTCTAGCGGCGAGCGGGAATTCGTGGGTAGGCTCAAGTCGTGAAGGACTTGTCCATAAAGGTCGACCAGGTCCACGGTTGGGTTCTTTAAAATAATTTTGCGATATTTCCGTGCGGACAGCTCCCTCAACAGCGCCTGCAAAAGGGTTGTCTTGCCGCAGCCCACTTCGCCCGTAAGCACCACGATGCCTTTCCGTTGGCCGATGCCGTAGCGAAGATGGGCGAGCGCTTCACCGTGCTGCGGACTTAGATAGAGAAAATCCGGATCCGGCGCGATGCCGAACGGGGATCGCGCAAGGCCGAAGTACGGGAGGTACATGCTGCCGCCATTGAAACGAATAGGACTTCATTGACAACAGGGAAAATGCCGATTCATTCCCTTAAAGGATTGGCAAAAATTTTGCCAGATGCTTCTTTATGTATGCACCGTGGACGCTTTTCCTTTGGGCGATCGACAACGTTGCGCATTGACTACGAACAAATTATTGAGCGTTACGCGATAAAATCATGTACCGGAACATAACGTCGAGTTTCTCAGAGCGAGAAAATAAGCGGCCAAAATTTTTTAGCCGCCTGAAAAATCGCTCACTGGCACTGCGTTTTTGTAGCGTTCCCTGTCGAATGGTCGCGGCTTGCATTTAGGCTTCCTTCGCCGCGTAGGCTTCTGTGGCCTTTTTGAGGTCTTCTTTGAATTTTTTGAACCTGTCCGAGTCATCGGCGGCGGGGCCGCCGGCCATGCGGAGGTAGGCCTTCTGGAGCGGCAACTTGACGGTGGCATCCGTGCCAGCTACCGGCACTACTATTTTGCAGGAGTGCAGAAATCCGGCCAACCGCCTCTGATAGGCCATTTTTTCTTCGTGGTTTTTCCGCAGGAGCTCGTAGCTTTTCCGGGAGACGAGAGCTTTGCCGTCGCTTGCAGTGTAGTTGGCGCCCAGCAGTGCCATAAGCTCCTCGATGGCCAGATCCTTCTTCCATTCAGGAAAAGTCTCTTCCCGGTAAAAACAGTTCAACGAACGGCTGCCAGATCGCATGTGTCTGAAAAGATCCGCTATGTACTGTTCCGTCCATCCCTGGATGGGCGCTTCGCTAGATCTAGCAACTTCTTCCGGAAGTTTTAGGACATTTAGTCGTGCCACAAGGCCATCGCCTTTGCTCGGGTCTTGCTCATTTTTTTGAAACAACTCCAGCGGAGCAAGTTCAGAACCATCGGTCCGAGATGTGGAATCGTAAATTACCGTCTCCGCTGCGCTCTGTAGCGATATCTGCGCAGAGCGGAGGGTGGCGTAGCGGTTGAATTCCGCAACGAACGCGCTAACTTCTTTCTTATGATTTCTTTGAATACATGGAAGGCATAGGAGGGCATCGTTGCCGGACAGTCCAAGCGTGTCGTTGAGCGCCGTGGCCACGTCGGAGGCATTCGGATCGATGTAAACTGGCCCAACAAAAGTGGACTTAGCAGCTTCCGCTCTGATTTTTCGGTCCAACCTGTCCAACGTAAACCTTACGGGGTCCTGCGTCTTTGTGCCATCGGAAAGCTCCAGCGGCGAATTTAGCCGTTCGAATATGCCTCGCGTTCGGCGAACCAGCAATTTTTCCGCATTTTCCGCGGCCACGGTCGGCTCGGGCTGCCAGGATAGCCGCAAGAACTCCAGCTTTTTCTGAGCCGCATCTACTGCTTCCGCATCTGGCTCGAGGGTTTTTCTATCAAAGTCAGCGGCCGCTCTTATAACGAGTTCCAGAATGGTTATTTTTTTACCGTTGTATGTACATATATTATCTGCTTCGAAAACAATTCGAAAAACTTCTTCCCTTAGGTCGCGAATCGCACCGAGTAACGCATCGAACTGCTCTTTTGTTACGAATTTACCCTCACTATTTTTGACATTTTTTACACAAGCATCATTTTGGATGTTACCGTTTAGAGTGAATATGCTGGTGCAGCCGATAGTAGCAAGAGCCTGTACATCACCGACCGTGAGGCTGTCATACGTTACGTAATTTATGGTGTTGGAATGAAAATTTTCGGTCAAATTGGCACGCACATTTCGCACACTTTCTAATTTCCAATTAAAATCGTACTCCCGCATCTCTTTTAAAAGTTTGTTTAGATAGCAAAAAACGAGCCTATGGGCAGATAAAACTACCGCATAAAAAGTGAAATTATTTGGGCTTCGTACCCTCCCGTCGATACTTGCTGTTGTGCCGTCCTTAAATAGGTACAGAAACGGCCTTATTGCGTTAGAAAGTTTTTCAAATGCCTTCCCTTCGGGTTGGGTTGCCTTAAAGCAACGTACTGCTTCATTGGTAATAGGTGTGACATAGAAATTCTGTAGCAAATTAGCGTTATTCGCTGTTAGGGCTGCTTGCACCGCAGCACTGCGTTTTTTTCGGATCGGCACATCGCTCCGTAATCGCTTTTTGGCTGCTGCCAGTTTTTTCTTCTCTTCCTTGGCAT